>JASHQD010000195.1 GCA_030037755.1 Terriglobia bacterium | reverse complement strand
GCCGTCATCGCTCTGGTCGCCGAGCATTACATGACTGCGGCCGCGGTCAGCCGCGCGAACAATCTGCTCGACGGCAGCACGATTGACGCGATCGCGAGCTGGGCGGACGAGTACCGCCGCGATCATCCTGAAACCGGCCCCTGGCATTACATCGATATTCCCCTGGCGGACTCCACGATCGACATGTCGCGTGAGTGCTCCAACGGCGACTGCGTGATCGCCAAAACAAAGCAGTTCCTCGCAGTGCTGAAAGACCCGAACGCCGATCGGGCGTCGAAGGCGCAGGCCCTCAAGTTCGTCGTCCATTTCGTTGGTGACCTTCATCAGCCTCTGCATGACGAGGACGATGGCGATAAGGGCGGAAATGCGCGTCGCGTCATCTTCGACGGACGGCCTGACAACCTGCACTGGATCTGGGACAGCGGCCTGCTCGAAGACATGAACCGCAACGGCGAAGCGCTCGCGACCGAACTGGAGGACCGGATCACGCCGCAGGATCGAGCCCAGTGGGTTGCGGGAAGCATGGAGGATTGGGCGCTTCAGGGTCACCGCCTCGCTCAGAAGGTCGCTTATGGTGACCTCGGCCCTCAGAATCCGGCGCCGATCACTCCCACCTATGAGCGCGAGGCGGATCCGGTGATCGACGTTCAGCTGGAGAAGGCTGCCGTCAGACTCGCCAGTTTACTAAATGAAAGCCTGCGCTGACCGGCACCCGATTAGTGATTCTTAGAACATAGACTTTGCTTCGGCGTCCCGTGTCGCGCCAAAGGCTGTTGCCCACTACTCGGGCGTCATCCTGCTGTCTCGCTGCGCCCGGCCTCACCTACCTCTTCGGCCTCGCCGGAGAGCTCGGCGTATAGCCAGGCGCGAGCCACCCTCCAATCGCGCCTCACCGTTCGCGCCGAAACTCCAAGCACCTTGGCGATCTCGTCCTCCGTCAGGCCTCCAAAAAAGCGCAGGTCTACGATCTGGGCCTGCTGCGGGTCGATCTCGTCCAACGACTCCAGCGCGTCGTTCAACTGGATCAGCTCCCTTGAATTCTCCGGGGAGAAGCTCACGGTGGGATCGAAGGCTACCCGCTCGAGCCTGCCGCCACGCTTCTCGGCCTGGCGGGCACGGGCGTGGTCCACAAGAATCTCACGCATGATCTTGGCGGCGGCGCAGAAGAACTGTGTCCGATTCTCCCACTTTAAACCTCGCTGCGAGAGGAGTCGCTGGCAAGCCTCGTCGGCGAGAAGGGTCGGCTGCAGAGTATGATCGGGCCGCTCACGCTGCATATAGCTTGTCGCCAGGCGGTGAAGTTGGCCGTAGATCAGGGGGACGATTTCGGAGGCGGCATCCGGGTTGCTCTTGAGCTCCGCTAATAAACGCGTGACTTCTCCGGTCGATGTTTCCATAAGTTATTGCCTATGAGCGAACTGGCGGAATTCTACCCCAGGCTGCCGTAAAGAGCAAAAAATTTTCAGGGCTTGTCCGCATTTTGGGTCCTTTCTCGCACTTGTTGGTGTAAAGCGAAGCAGGCCGAATTGCGCTTGGGGTCCGAGCCCAACCCTGCGGGAGCGGAACCGAGTCAACGGCGACAGATCGGGGAGAGGACTGGCCGTCCGTGCGTCGTGAACTCTGGCAGGCACAGACAGGAAGGCCGAATTGAAGGGGGGCAAATGCATCACTCCACGAAACCTGAGTTTTTGTTCCCTCGTGCTACCTCGCTGCTCTTCCGATCTGCGATCAGCTACGTTTTGCTTTGTCTCAGCGTGCCTCTTTGGGCAGGCGCGCAGACTGAGTTTCAGTTCGGTAAGCCGGATCTCAATCTGCTTGAGGAAGCCAATCAGATTGACCAGATCTATGCGCGAAAGGGCCTCATCATCACTGATCCCGACGTCACCGGCTACGTCGAGTCCGTCGGCAAGAAGCTTCTGGCCAACCAGCGTCCCCTGGAAGGCGTCACGTTCAAGTTCCGCGTTATACGCGATCCGATCCTCAATGCCTACGCCCTGCCCAACGGCTCCGTCTATGTCACCAGTGGCCTGATCGCCCGTTTGCAGAATGAAGCACAACTCGCCGGAGTGCTTAGCCATGAGATCACGCACGTCACGGATCGTCACGGCTATCTGCGCAACCGGGACGCGCGCAAGAAGATGGTGGCTATTGACATTTTCGAGGGTGCGACTGCCGCCGGCGGCGCCTGGGCCCAGGGCGCTGTGAACGCCAGCACCTATGCCATGAGTGCAGCACAATCTGCCGCTCTGCTCAAACAGGAGCTTATTGGAATATCGATTGAGGCCACCGGGTCGTTGGGCCAAACGGTTATGGCCGCCAGTATCGTTGGCTATGGCCGCGAGCAGGAGCGGGAAGCCGACGACAGCGGCATCGGGCGCATGGTGGCCGCCGGATACGATCCACATGCCATTCCCCAGGCCCTCGCCCTACTCGACGAGCACCTGGAATATGAGCCCGTCATTACTTTTTATCGCGATCACCCCAAGATCACCGATCGTGTCGCCGAAACCACCAAGCTGGCAGACGCGCATCCGACAACGGGCTTCGCGACTTTTTCCGAGTCTGACTATCTGGCCAAGTTCGCGCCGGTCATCGTCTACAACATACGCGCGGACCTCAGCAGCCGCCGGGAACGCACGGCGCTGGCCCGCGCCAAACGCCTTCTCGCCTGGAAGCCCGATGACCTCTCGTATCAGACACTGATGGCCGACTGTTACCGCAGCTTAGGCGCGAAATCCGCCGAGCCGGACGACGAGGAACTCACGCGACACGGCAAGGCCGAAGATCGGAAGCTCTACTTCCAACGGACCGAAACTGAAGAACAACGGACTCTTCGCTCCAAGCCCGAGGGTGAAGCACAGCTGAAATCGAATGAGCAAATCGCCGAGCAGACTTATCTCTCCGTCATCGGCAAGGACGCGTCCGAATATAACGCTTACCTCGGTCTCGGCTTTCTTTATGAAGAACAGGATCGCAGGGCAGATGCTGCGCTGCAATACCAGCAGTTTCTCAAGATCGCACCGCCGGAGAATTATCAGCGGCTTCGTATCCAGCGCCGGCTGGAGAACCTCCAACGAAGTTTGCCGGCGGCTCCGGCCTCCGCCGCAGCCCCCACTGCGACAGCAGTTCAACAGTAAGGAATGCAATCTGTTCGAGAGGAGATGACATGCGTTGCTTTCGAGTTGCGTCGCTCACCCTGGTTATCGCGACATACGGCACGGCTGCCTTTGCTCGCCACAAGAACGAGAATCTCAACTACGTCAGCCCCAAACTTGCTACCGGAGAAGCGGCTATCCACTCCGTCTGCGTTGTTCCAGGCGAAATGCAACTGACCAAGGTCGGAATGAAGGGCAAAGAGGGCATGGAGAAGGAGTCAGAGCAGTGGGCCGATGCTCTCCAAGGCATCGTTGAAGCCCATCTCAAGGCCGCCGAAGTCGAAGTTGTCAGCTCCGCCATAAGCCCGGACCAGCTCGACACCAACCCTGATGCCCAGCAGCTCGTCCTCGAAGTCCAGAAGAGCTATGACAACGTCGCGACACAGCTTGAGAAACACCCCAAGGACATCAAGAAACATCGGTTCAGCCTGGGCGACGAGGTTGCTATTTTGCCGTGCTCGGCCAAGTCAGACGCGCTCGTCTTCTTTCACGCGGAAGGCGACGTGCTTACCAATGGCAAGAAGGCATTTAGTCTTCTCGTTAAGACGGCTCCGGAAGAGGCCAATCTTCGCCTGAGCTTCGTGGACTCCAAGAGCGGCGACGTTTTGACTCTGGTTCGCATTCAGAGAGAGGGCGAGCGCTTTGAGAAGAACCCGGAAAAGGCATACGGCAAGGCCCTCGACCGCGAGTTCAAAAAGATCAAGATCGGCGAGTTCACCGCGTCTGCAAAGAAGAAGAAGCAGCCTAAGGCGAGCTAGAAGATGTGAAGCCTTGGGAACCTGCGTCGTCGGAATCATCCCAGAATCGTGATCGGCCTGCGGAAGCCAACTTAGCCACTCATGGATGACCTGATGGGCCGCAAGAGGACTCGCAACGAGCCTACAGCTTGCGCTCGAGACCGAGCCTTCTCCAGATTTCGTCCACCTTCTTCTTCGTCCCGTTATCCATCTTGATCTCGTCCGGCCATGGTCGCGTAAACCCTTCACTGGACCATTTGTGCGTGGCGTCGATGCCCATTTTCGAGCCGAAATTCGGCAGCCGCGACGCGTGCTCGAGTTGGTCCACGGGCCCGAGGGTGAATTGGATGTCGCGCTCGGGATCGATGTGATTGAATGCTTTCCACGCCACCTCGCGCAGGTTGTGGACGTCGACGTCGTCGTCAACCACCACGATGCACTTGGTGAACATGGCGCCCGGCAAGCCCCAGATGGTGTTCATCACCTTGCGCGCGTGCCCGGGATAGCGCTTACGGATGGAGACGATCATCAGGTTGTGGAACACGCCTTCGGCCGGCATGTGCATGTCGATTACTTCGGGCATCTGGCGGCGCATCAGCGGCAGGAACAGACGCTCCACCGCGTGCCCCATCCAGTAGTCCTCCATCGGGGGCGGTCCGACGATGGTCGAGACATAGACGGGGTCGCGCCGCCGTGTGATGCAGGTCACGTGAAATGCCGGGAAAATGTCCGGAAGAGTGTAGTATCCGGTGTGGTCCCCGAACGGGCCCTCGGTGCGCATGTCGTCAAGATCGACATAACCTTCGAGCACAATCTCCGCCTCGGCAGGCACTTCGAGATCAACAGTTTGACACTTCACCAGTTCCACGGCTTCGCGGCGCAGGAATCCGGCGAAGAGAAATTCGTCCAGATCCTCGGGCAGCGGCAGAATGCCGGACAGCATGGTGATGGGATCGGCGCCGATCGCCACCGCGACGTCAAGACGCCGCGCTGTAGCGGCGGTGTCCTCACCGCCGCGCGGCGCTGGGGACAGCGCCGCTACAGGGCGGCCGGCGGCGCGTGCCAGAGTCCGGAAATGCTCGGCGCCGCCCTTGTGAATCTGCCAGTGCATGGCCGTGGTGCTGTTGTCGAAGACTTGCATCCGGTAGCACCCCACGTTGCGACGCCCCGTCTTCGGGCTGCGCGTGATGACCATCGGCCAGGTGATGAATCGTCCGCCGTCCTGCGGCCAGCACTTCATGATCGGAAACTGTTGAAGTGACAGGGTTTCCCGCTCGATCACCTCCTGAACAGGTCCGCCTTTGATGCTTTTGGGAAAGAACGATCCCAGCTCGGCGAGCTTGGGCAGCATGCGGACTTTGTCGAGCAGCCCCGAGGGCGGTTTAACGTCCAGCAACTCGTCGATGCGCCCCGCGACTTCCTCAATCGATGCCGCGTCGAGCGCCAGTTCCAGCCGCCGCTTCGATCCGAGCGTGTTAATCAGCAGTGGGATACCGTAGTCTTTACCGTCGCGAGCCGAACGCGGCTTCTCAAACAGCAGCGCCGGTCCACCCGCCTTGGAAACGCGGTCCGTGATTTCGGTAATCTCCAGATCAATGTCCACCGGCTCGGCGATCCGCTGCAGTTCGCCTTCGCGGTCAAGCCGGGCGATGAATTCGCGCAGATTTCGATAGGCCATAGGAGTTTTCAGTCTTACACAGGTTGGGTGGAAGTCAAAGCGGGTGGAAGTCGGGCCGGGCGACGGCCTTGACTCGGCACCATGCGCGCCGGATACTAGCTGCACGGGGCGAAGGAGCTGAGGAAATTCAACACCATTGGCTTCCTCGCTGGACTAGAAATGAACGGCCGGTCGCACGCCCTCCTTCGTGGTATCAGCTTTGCCGGGGCGCCAGTTTTGCTTGCTGCTCTGGCATGGATTCTGGCGCCCGCGGCTCACATTCGCGCGCAAGACGGCACCAAGCCCGAGATTACCTCTGAAGAGAGCCAGCCGAGCTTCCACCTCCGCGTACAGCGCAATGAAGTCGTGATACGCGTGGTGGTGCGGGATTCTAAAGGCCAGGTGGTGCCAGGCCTGCAGAAAGACGACTTCCGCATCTTCGACAACAACCATCCTGAATTGATCACCCATTTCTCGTTCGAAGGTTCGGAGGCCGCTGCAAACGCCAAGCCGGCGCCGGAATCGACCGGCGTGGTTTCTGTGAAACCTGCCCAGCCCTCCGCACCGAAAATTGTGCTGCCCGTGCACTTCATGGCGCTTTTCTTCGACGACGTTCACCTGCAGTTTGGAGATCTGACCTACGCGCGCGATGGCGCCGGCCGGTATCTGGACGGTAATCTAAGCGCGGGCGATCGCGCGGCGATCTTTACGTCCTCAGGCCAGGACCAGGTGGACTTCACGGACGATCGCGCCGCGTTGCGCGCCGACCTCGAAAAGCTGCGGCCACGGCCGGTCTTTCCCGTCGATCAGAGCGAATGTCCGCCGATTACTCCCTTCGAGGCGTACAAGATCATCCACCAGAACGATCAGTATGCCGTGCAAGCCGCGCAGGCGGACGCCTTCATCTGCCATTGCCAGGAGACCGGCCGGGCTTCGGATCCGATGTGCCCAACCGAGGCTACAAACCTGGTCATGCCGGTAGCGCTGCGGTCCGAGAACCGGTCCGAGAACGAAGCCCGGTATGCCATGCAGGGGCTGCGGCGCGTCTGCCAGAGGATGGCGGCGCTGCCGGGCCAGCACACGGTGGTGCTGGTTTCGCCCGGCTTTCTGACGGTGAATCAGACGTTCGATGTGAGCGGCCTGATCGACCTCGCGCTCCGCCAGAACATCGTGATCAGCACCATCGACGCCCGCGGCCTCTACGTTCTGATACCGCGCGGCGATGCCACCCAGAGGCCGCTCGTCATCGTGTCGCGTCCCGATCTTGAAACCGCCAAGGTGTTCAATCAGGATGAGAGCGCTGAACGCGACGCCGACGTCCTGGCGGAACTCTCGTCCGAGACCGGCGGCGTGTACTTCCACAACAGCAACGATCTCAACGAAGGATTCCGCCGGGCGGGTTCGTTCCCCGAAGCCTCCTACGTGCTGGCTTTTGCCCCCGAAAACCTCAAACTCGACGGCCGGCTGCACACGCTTAAAGTGACTCTGGCCAGCAATCCCGGCCATTACGCCGTGCAGGCCCGCCGCGGTTATTTCGCCCCTACAAAGCTCGAGGACACCGCCACGCTTGCCAAAGAGCAACTCGAGCAGATGATCTTTTCACAGGAGGAGTCGCAGACCATCCCGCTTGAGATTCACACCCAATATTTCGAGGGCGGCGCCGGGGCCGCGAAGATTTCGGTACTGGCTCACGTTGACGTCAAGGGCCTGCGGTTTCGCAAGGCCGAGGGCCGGAACCTGGAAAACCTGACGGTGGTGACAGCGCTTTTCGATCACCAGGGGAACTACGTCACCGGCCAGCAGAAACTCATTCAGTTTCGCCTTCTCGATTCCACCCTGGAGCACCTCACTCAAACCGGTCTCAGCATGAAAGCCAGCCTGCCCATCAAGCCGGGCACTTACCTGGTGCGGGAAGTGGTGCAGGAATCGGAGGGCGGCGGCATGTCCGCGTCCAACAGCCAGGTGGACGTTCCCTGAGGGGCTAGGGGCTAGATTAGTGGCTAGTGGTTAGCGGCTAGAAACAGGTCTTCAAGGGACGAGGGTGGATAAGGAATGACCCAGAGGACGGATGACGGTAGGGAGAGGATCCACGGCCAGTGACTCTAGCCACTAACCACTAACGACTAGCCACTTGTTTGAACTATGATGGTGGCGGGCAAACCCCCATGAATCCCCGCTGCGCAGGCGAATCCGTCAACCGCATAGGCCTGCTCGCTGCCGTCCTTTTGTGCAGGACGATTGCTGCGATTGCGGCACAGGCCGGCTCAACGTCGCCCGCGTCAACTGACGCACAGAAACCGGCTCCGGAGATCTCGACGCAGGAGAGCCGGCCGACTTTCGCCATCAGGGTGCAGCACAACGAAGTGATGCTGCGCGTGGTGGTGCGCGACTCGAAGGGCAACGCCGTCACCAATCTTCACCAGGAAGATTTCCGCATCTTCGATCGCGGCAAGCTGCAGATGATTACTCATTTTGCCGTCGAAGCGCCCGGCGCTCCGGCTGGAACGGTTGCCGTGCGCGCGCCCACAGACACCGCTGCCCCGGCCGGTTCCACAGGTGGAACGCCCCCGATCATCCTGCCCACGCGCTACGTCGGGCTGTTCTTTGACGACATTCATCTCGAATTCGGGGACCTGGCGCGCACGCGTGACGCTGCCGACAAGTACCTGAACACGAACCTGAAGCCCGGCGACCGCGCCGGCGTTTTCACCTCGTCGGGTCAGAACCAGCTGGCCTTCACCGACGACCGAGGCAAGCTGCACGACGCGCTCATGAAGATCGTGCCGCGCCCGATCGCCTCCGGACCCGCGCACCAGTGCCCCGAGATATCCGAGTACCAAGCCTACATGATCATCGAGGTGAACGACCCGACCGCCCTCGAGGTCGCCGAGGATGACGGGCTTTATGTATGCTGCGGAGGCAACACGCCCTGTCCGCAGCAGAGCCAGAATTACATCCAGAACGTCGCACAATCGATTGTTGAGGCGAGTGATCTCGAACCCCAGTACGTATTTCAGGGCCTGGAGCGTCTCTGCCGCATCCTCGGCACGTTTGTCGGCCAGCGCAGTATCGTGATGGTCTCGCCGGGATTCCTGACGCTGGACATGACTCAGCTCGCCCAGCTCCAGCAGGCCATCGATGAAGCGCTGCGGGAGAACGTTGTGATCGGTACCATCGATGCGCGCGGGCTCTACGCCGACGTCGGACTCGGCGACGCCAGCCAGCAGGCGTCCGGCGATCCCAAGTATTGGGGTCTCAAGAGCCAGTGGGAGACCCTAACCCGGAGCGTTAACGATGATCCCTTGGGATCGCTTGCCGATGGGACGGGGGGAACGTTTTTTCAGAACAATAACGACTTCGCCGCTGCGTTTCGTCGCGCCGGCGGATTGCCCGAAGCGTATTACGTGCTCGCCTTTGCTCCGCAGGACCTCAAGACCGACGGGCGTTTCCATGGTTTGAAGGTCACCCTGGCCGACAATCCGGGCCACTTTACCCTCCAGACCCGCAAGGGCTACTTCGCTCCCACCAAAGTCGAGGATGCCGCGACCCTGGCAAAAGAAGAGATGGAACAGATGGTCTTTTCGCAGGAGGAAGTGCAACCCATACCCATGGAGATTCGCACTCAATTCTTCAAGAATGCCACGGGAGACAGCCGCCTGGCCGTAGTGACTCACGTCGATATCAGCCGCCTGCGCTTCCGGAAGGACAAGGACCGGAACCTGGAAACGCTCACCATGGTTACGGCCGTCTTCGATCGCGCGGGATCGCTGGTGACGGCCCAGCAGAAGCTGCTCGATTTTCATCTGCTCGATTCTACGCTCACGCGGCTGCTGCCGGGCGGCCTGAGTATCAAGAGTGAAGCCACCGTAAAGCCGGGAACGTATCTCGTGCGCGAGGTCGTCCAGGATTCCGAGGGCGGCGAGATTTCCGCGCTCAGCCGGCAGGTGGAGATTCCCTAGTCCAGATAAAGCTAGCCTAGCGCAAAAGCCCTCAGAGACTGAAGCCTCCAATCCAGCGGCGGGCCGCCCATACGCGCGGCTCACGGGCGAAAGGGCGCGGCATCGGACGGGAGACAGGAGACGCGCAAATCGACGGGGACCAACGCCCCTTCGGCTGCAGCGTGGAATCGCGATCGGCAGTTGCATATCGCGGCGGTCGGATGTAAGCTCCCGTGCGCTACTCGGAGTCCTTAAATGAGGCCTCCGGAAGGCCCGATGGCGATTGCGGGGCGGCGCACACCCATCGGGGCGGGGCGAATTTCTGTGCCGGAGGATACGGATGAAAAAAGCGCTGCCGTTTCTCATTCTCCTTGGTATTGCCGCGGCCGGTTCGGCGCAAGATACGGCCAGCATCGTGGGCACCGTGAAAGATGCCTCGGGCGGCGTGATTGCCGGCGCCAAGGTCACGGTTGCGAATCCTGAAAAGGGGTTCACCCGCGAGCTGGTGAGCAACAACGTGGGCGAGTATTCCGCCCAGGTCGTTCCCATCGGAAACTACGTCATCACTGCTGAGGTTCCGGGTTTCCGGAAATTGCAGCGCTCCGGAATTACGGTCGGTGTCGGCCAGGTCCTCCGTGTCGATCTCACCATGCTGGTGGGCCAGACGACCCAGGAGGTCACGGTGCGCGGCGGCGCCACCAAGGTCGAGACCGAAACCGCGGCCATTTCGGGCGT
>JASHQD010000194.1 GCA_030037755.1 Terriglobia bacterium | reverse complement strand
ATACGCCCGCGAAGTTGTGGGTCTACCGGAATGTTCCCGGTTACTGGGATCAGTTGATTCCCAAAGCGGTGTCGAAGCTCAACGACGATCTTGAAATCGACGAAGTGAAGAGCTCCAACATGCTCACCATCGCCTACACGTCGAAAGACCCGACGATGGCGGCCTGCGTAACCCGCGCTCTCACCGGTTTCTACATCGCCAAGCACAACGCCGCGTGGCGCCCGCAGAAGATGTTCGATTTCTTCGCCGAGCAGAGTGAGAACTACAAGAAGCGGCTCTATGACGACGAGCGGGCGATGTATAACTGGCAGAAAGCCAACGACGCTGTGGATTCCCAGACGAACATGGTAATCAGCGTCAACCAGGCGGGCCAGTTTCTATCAAGCTTGCGCACGACCGAGGCCGGCGAAGCCGCCAACCGCGGACAACTTCAGTCGGGCGACGACCAGCGAGCCGTCCTCTCGCCGCGCATGGACACCACGCAGACCGTGTCCGACAACTACCAGTTGATGGCGCAACTCAAGGCATCGCTGGTTCAACTGAATTTGCAGCGCACCCAGTTGCTGGTCAAGTATGACCCGAGCTACCCGCTGGTCAAAGCGATCGACACCCAGATCCAGCAGGCCCAGCAGGCGATCGCCGAACAGCAGAACGAGCCGGTTCACGACGCCAGCACCGGTCCGAACCCGATCGTGCTGTACCTCGACCAGGTAAACGCCGGAAACCGGATTCAGTTGGCCGGGCAACTCGAGCAGGCGAAGGTGATGAAGCAGGTCGTCGATAAGTACAAGGACGAGGCTCAGCAATACGACTATAAGGCGATGATCCAGAATGACATGCAGCGCGAAGTCAGCGCCATGCAGAACAACTATCTGCTCTACCTCACCAAGCGTGAGGAAGGGCGGATCGAAGACATGCTGGACAAGCGCCAGATCGACAACGTCACTCTCGTGAAGACGCCGACGATACCTGTGATCCCGACGTTCAATCCGCTGGTGCTGGTGGCTTTGGCCGTGGTGCTGGCCGTTATCATCGCCATCTGCCTGGCTTTCGTGGTCGACTACCTCGACCCATCCTTCCGGACGCCGGACGAGGTCCAGGAGTTTCTGGACGTTCCGGTGTTTGCATCGATTCCGGAGAATGGCCAGGAGGCCGTTGTCGGAGCCGTGCACAAGAACGGACACTAAGGTTGGGCCATGCTGCTGGATCATTATGGGCTGCGCGAGCAGCCCTTCGGCGTGACGCCCAACCCCCGGTTCCTGCATCTCAGCCCGGGTCATCGGGAGGCGTTGGCCTCCCTGATTTACGGGATTGACTCGGGCAGGGGCTTTCTGGCGCTGATCGCTCCCCCTGGAATGGGGAAGACGACGCTGCTGTTCCAGCTTCTGGACCGGCTGGGCAACACGGCGAGAACCGTCTTCCTTTTTCAGACCCAGTGCGACGCTCGCGGGTTCATGCGCAGTATCATGCTGGACCTCGGACTGGGAGCATCGGAGAGCGAGGACCTCGTAACTTTGCAGTCGCGCCTGAACGACGTCCTGATTGAGGAGTTGCAGGCCCGGAGAAAGTTCGTGCTGGTGGTGGACGAAGCGCAGAATCTCGAAGATTCGGCGCTTGAGTTCATCCGGATGCTCTCGAACTTTGAAACAGCCCGCGAGAAGTTGATGCACATCATTCTTGCGGGCCAGCCGCAGTTGGCCGAGAAGCTGGCGCGCCCCTCGATGGTCCAGTTGCGGCAACGGGTTTCGATGTTTGTCCGTTTGCGGCCGCTCGGGGTCACCGAGACCGGAGATTACATCGATCACCGGCTGCGCATCGCAGGGTATTCGGGAGCGGCGCTTTTCAATCGTTCTGCGGTAAACGCGATTGCCGGGCTGAGCGGCGGAATACCCCGGAACATCAATAATCTCTGCTTTAACGCGCTTTCGCTCGCTTACGCGGGCGGCAGGAAGACTATCGATTCTGACATCGTGCGCGAGGTGGGATCGGACCTGGATCTGGGTGTGCTGGCGGCGGAAACCGGCGTCGCCATTTCCTCGCAGGCCCCCGAAGCCGGGGCCTCTTTCTCGCGAGCCAATCGCCCGGGCGCCAATGGCTGGGCGGTGATGCTCGACCGGATCGCGCCCGCGGGCGCCGAGGAGGCTCGTTCGGGTGCGGCGCGGCGAATTCGGGCGACACCCGGAGCGGGTCCGGCGCTGGTTGCGGAGCCCAAGTGGAAGGAAGCGGCGGGCTCGCTGGCGGGGCGGTTGCGCGATCGAATGGTTCATTGATTTTTCATCGATTCTTAATGATGGTCGTCTATTACAGTTCATAGCGATGCGGAGGGAAAGGCATTGAGCAAAAATTTCGAACTCTTACAACGGGCGCAAAAGGATCAGGAATCGATCACGCGCGTCCGGGCTGGCAGCGTCGATTCGTTCAAGCCGCAGTTCAATGGCTTCACGGCCCAGGAGGCGCTGAGGCTGGTCCAACGGGTGTTCCTGGTACCCGGTCCCGACGCACCGCGAGTGGTGGTCTTTTCGGCTGTCGATCCGGGGGACGGTTGCACGACCGTGTGCGCCAAAGTCGCCGAGACGCTGGCCGGCGAGGTCAGCCAGTCGGGCACGTCCTGTATTATCGACGCCGATCTTCGCGGCGCCTCGCTTCACCGCTATTTCGGCCTGGAGAACACCAAGGGCTTGGCGGAGGCGGTGACGCAGAGCGGACCGGTCAGGGACTTTATGCAGCCGATGGACGGCGGCCGTTTGTGGATCATGACGGCCGGCGGGGGCGGATCGAACGTTCACAGCCTGTTGACCTCCGGGGCGCTGGCGGACCGCATCACGGAACTGCGTTCGCAGTTTGACAATGTTCTGATCGATTCGCCGGCGGTGAACCTCTACGCGGATGCCGTCGCGCTGGGCAAGCTGTCCGACGGAATGATCCTGGTTTTGCAATCGAACGCCACCCGCCGCGAGGCAGCGCGCCGGGCCAAGGAAATTATCGAGGTCGGACGCGTGCGGCTGTTGGGCGCCGTTCTCAACAAGCGGCGCTTCCCGGTTCCGGCCGGCATTTACGGCAAGATTTAAGAGTTTTTCGGACCCACCGCGCTCCCACATGGAAGCCAGGCCAGGGTGAGCGCAGGCAGGCAAGCCTTATTCCCCTTTCGGGAAGACCGCTTTCGGGTTCGACCTTATTCGATAAATCGGATTTCTGACCGGGGCGCCGGCGCAGTCGGTAACGTGTCTGGCAAGCCAGGGCCCTGAGCGGGTGTCCTTTTCCCGAAGCGATAAATCAGGGGAGGTTTGAGCGAGATGGCTGCAGTTCGAGATCGGAAGTCGGGCGGCCCGGGCAAGGAGCCCATTGCGGTCCTCGGTATGGGACACGTCGGACTGCCCACAGCGCTGGGTTTTGCCGAGCTGGGGTGGCAGGTCCTGGGCGCCGACGATATGGTCGAGAAGATCGATCACTTGAAGACCGGCAAGGCCACTTTTTACGAGCCGGACATGCAGGAGCTTTTGACCAAGCACCTGGCCAGCGGCCGCTTCCAGCCGACCAAGGATGTGGACGCGGCTGTGGCAGCGGCGCGCGTGGTTTTCGTCTGTGTGGGTACGCCCCAGCGCGAAAACGGCGCCGCGGACCTCAGCCAGATCGAATCCGTGGCGCGCACCATTGCCCGCAATCTGAACGGCTACAAGCTGGTGGTCGAGAAGAGCACGGTGCCGGCTTCCACGGCAGAACGCATCAAGCGCACCATCGGACGCTACGCTCGCACCGAAACTCCCGCGAATGGTACGAACGGACGCCGCGCGGCCGGCAAAGAGTCGGGGGCGCGTTTTGACGTGGCTTCGAACCCCGAGTTTCTGCAGGAAGGAAAGGCGATCCATAACTTCTTCCACCCGGAGAGGATCGTCATCGGCGTGGAATCGGACCAGGCGCGGCAACTCCTCGAAGACATCTACCGGCCGTTAAAGTGTCCCATCGTGGTCACGGACCTGGCCACTTCGGAGCTGATCAAGCACTCGGCGAACGCCTTCCTCTCCACGAAGATCTCGTTCATCAACATGATCTCGGATATTTGTGACGCGGTGGGCGCCGACGTCGCCAGCGTGGCCCGCGGCATCGGCCTCGATCCCCGCATCGGTCACCAGTTTCTCAGCGCCGGCATCGGTTTCGGCGGATATTGCTTTCCGAAAGATCTGAAGGCGCTTCTCTACCTGGCCGAAGAGCACGGCGTTCCGGGCGGCATCCTGCGAGCCGTCGAAGACGTCAATCTGCGGCGTATCGAAGTTTTCATGGACAAGCTGCGCCATGCCCTCTGGGTGCTGCAAGGCAAGAAAATCGCGGTGCTTGGCCTCGCTTTCAAGCCCCTCACCGACGATATCCGCGAGTCGCCGGCCCTGCGCGTTGTTGAAGAACTGCTGAAAGAAGGAGCGGCGGTGCGGCTTTATGATCCCGAGGCCATGCCGGCCGCGCAGCAGGTGTATCCGGAAGCTCCCGGGCGCGTGGATTACTGCCGCTCCGCTTACGAGGCGGCGCGCGGCGCCCATGCCGTGGTGATCACGACCGAGTGGGAAGAGTTCCGGAAGCTGAACTGGAAGAAAATGCAGGAAGCCATGGAAGTGCCGGTGCTGGTCGACGGGCGCAATCTGCTTGACCCGTCCGCCATGCGCGAGGCTGGTTTCGAATACTTCAGCATGGGCCGTGGAAGCCGCCAGGTGGCGATGACGGCCAGCGCGAAGTAGCGGAATTCAATCGAGGGAGTGGCGGAGGCGCCCCGAAGATGCCGGAGTCCCCCAAAAGTGCCAAGAGACCCCTGCGGAGCCTCATTACAGGCGGGGCAGGGTTTGTAGGCTCGCACCTCTGCGAGAGGCTGATTGCCGAGGGCCACGAGGTCATCTGTATCGATAACCTCCTTACCGGCCGGCGGGAGAACATCAGCCAGCTCATCGATCATCCGCGCTTTGTGTTCATCGAGCACGATGTGACGCGTCCCATCGATGTGCCGCAATTGCGCAGCCGGACCGACGGCCGCCTGAACCCCGGAAACCATCTGGATTACGTCCTGCATCTGGCTTCACCGGCCAGCCCCAAGGATTACGCGCGCCATCCCATTCACACCCTGAAAGTCGGCGGACTGGGCACCTATCACGCCCTGGGCGTAGCCAAGGCCTATCAAAGTGCCTTTCTGATTGCTTCCACCTCCGAAGTGTACGGCGACCCCGAGATCAATCCTCAGAACGAAGGCTACTGGGGACACGTTAATCCGATCGGGCCGCGGAGCTGCTACGACGAGGCCAAGCGGTTCGCCGAGGCGATCACCATGGCGTACCACCGCCAGCATGGTGTTCGCGTCAGGATTGCGAGAATTTTTAATACCTACGGTGAGCGTATGCGCCTGGACGACGGGCGCGTGCTGCCCAATTTCATACCTCAGGCCCTGGAAGGCCGGCCGCTGACGGTTTACGGCGATGGGCGCCAGACGCGCAGTTGCTGCTACGTCAGCGATCTGGTTGACGGCCTCTACCGGTTGCTGGTTTCCAACGAGACGGGCCCGATCAATCTGGGGAATCCCGAAGAAGTCACGATTCTCGAACTTGCCCGCAAGGTCATCGAGCAGACGGGCAGTTCGAGCACCATTGTTTTTGAGCCCTTGCCGGTCGACGATCCCATGCAACGCCGTCCGGATATCACAAAAGCGCAAACCCTGCTGGGTTGGACGCCCAAAGTCGCACTGACCGAGGGCTTGGCGAAAGCAGTCTCTTACTTCAAGGACAAGTTACACGAAACCGGCGCGAGCCGGCCTGTGGCGGCACACTGATCTGGAGTTGTGGAACGGAGCTCTTGGTGAGCAATCCGCGACGGCAAGCTCTACTGACTGCATTCAAGCTCTTCGACGTCGTGCTCATGGTGCTGGCGTTTGGCCTTGCCACCCTGCCGGTGCTCTATGAGACGGATGCGGCTTCGGTCACATCGTTCCTCTCGATGCGCATCCGGGTGAACGATTTCCTGATCTTTCTCGGCCTGCTGACGGTCTGGCACGTCACTTTTTCGTCTTTCGGCCTTTACCTGTCCCACCGCCTCGACCGCCAGCGCGAGGAGATGACCAGCGTCGTGAAGGCTACATCTCTGGCCACCGCCATCATGCTGGTGGCGGCGCTGTTGTTCCACATCACCATGGTGACGCCGGTCTTTCTGACCGTTTTCTGGGCGGTCAGCACCACCCTGGTGGTCCTCAGCCGGCTCACGCTCAGATCGGTGCTGAGGCAGGTGCGGGTGCGGGGACGGAATCTCCGGCACCTGCTCATCGTGGGAACCAACGCGCGCGCCCTGGAGTTCGCCCGCAAGGCGGAAAGCACCCCGGAACTAGGCTACCGCGTGGTCGGTTTTGCGGACGACGCCTGGGACGGCATGGGGGCGGTCCTGAGCGGCGGCTACAAGGTGGTTTGCAGCTTGAAAGGGCTGCGCGAGTTCATTCACTACGAAGAGAACGTGGTCGACGAAGTTGTCATGGCGCTGCCGATCCGGTCCTATTACTTTGAAGCCTCTCGCATCGCGACTCTTTGCGAAGAGCACGGCATTATCATGCGCTTCCCGTCGGCGCTTTTCGAGCTCAAGACCGCGCGCTCGAAGGCCGAGGAGTTTGGCGAAGGCGCTTCGCTGATCACGCTCTACACCGGTACCCCCGACGGCTGGCCGAAGATCATGAAGCGGGTCATCGATTTCACGGTGTCGCTTCTGGCTCTCATTGTGGTGGCCCCGCTGTTCGCCATCGTCGCCTTCCTGATCAAGCTCGGTTCGGACGGCCCGGTGTTCTTCATTCAGAAGAGAATGGGCCTCAACAAGCGCAAGTTCTCGCTCATGAAGTTCCGCACCATGATTCCCAATGCCGAAGCAAAGCTTGCTGAAATCGAGCACCTGAACGAAGTCACCGGCCCGGTTTTCAAGATCAAGAACGATCCCCGGATCACTCCCATCGGCAAGTTCCTGCGCAAGACCAGCATTGACGAGTTGCCACAGCTTTTCAACGTCCTGAAAGGCGAGATGAGCCTTGTGGGCCCGCGCCCGCTGCCGGTAAGGGATTACAAGGGTTTCGATAAAGATTGGCAGCGCCGGCGATTCAGTGTTCGCCCTGGAATCACTTGCCTGTGGCAGGTGAACGGCAGAAGTTCCATTCAGTTTGAGCAGTGGATGGAGCTGGACATGCAGTACATCGATAAGTGGTCGCTCTGGCTCGACTTCAAGATCCTGGCCCAGACTATTCCTGCAGTGCTGCGCGGATCAGGCGCGGCGTAGCCTTTCCCCCCGTTCGTCTGGCTGGACTCTCAGATTTCCTGCTGCTTCCGGTGCGCGCACCCGCATTGGATGGCGAGAATTTGTGATTGAATCGCTGGTTTATCCGATCAGGATACTTGCACCACTGTGTAATACATGACGAGCAATATGCAAAATGAGTAAAGCCGCTGGTTTTACAGTGCTGGATTGCTTATAATGGCCGCTCTTGCCCCATTGCCAGGGGGGACTTGGAAACAGCGAGGTCGACCGCGCGTGGAGTCGAGGCGGTACGCGGATGCCGGCAGTTCCACGCGCCAAGAGGACTCAAATCCGTCGACTCTCGGCAGGAGGAGTGTCTTGTCCAACCTGGGGACCAACGCATGAGTCTCGCCTTCAAACGATTCCGCCATAAAGCCGCACGAACGCGCTTTCGCGCTCCCCTGATCTGGTTTCGCAATCGAGGCCTGGATCCCAACGACGTCTTTCTTGCTTCTTATCCGCGGTCGGGAAGCACGTGGACCCGGTTTGTGCTTTACGAAATTCTGGCCGGGGAGCCTTCGAGCTTTGACAACGTTAATCGCGGGATTCCCGAGAATGGCATCCAGTGGCTGGCGCGGCCGCTGCTGCCCGGTGAAGGACGCCTGATCAAGACGCATGAGCCCTATCGGCGGGAGTATCAGAGAGCGGTCTACCTGGTGCGCGACATGCGCGACGTGATCTTTTCCCAGTACTCGCGCGAGAAGGAACTGGGGATTCTCTACGACGATTTTGACGGGTACCTTTCCAAGTTCCTGCAGGGCAGAATCAGCGGATTTGGAGCGTGGCAGAAGCACATCGATTCGTGGCTCGAATCGCCGCTCGTCCGGCGCGGCGACCTGCTGCTGCTCAAGTTCGAAGACATGCGGAACGACATGGAATCCGCGATCCGCCGCATGCTGGACTTTTTCGGGGTTCACGTCCGTCCCGAGGTGATCCGCGCGGCCATAGCGAATAATTCTCTCGACCGGATGCGCGGGAAGGAGCTGGAATCGAAGACGCTTCATCAGGCCCGGGGCGGCGAGGAAGGCCGGTTTGTGCGGAAAGGATCGGTGGGCGGCTGGCGCGAGAGGCTCACGGATGATCAATTGAACCTGATCGACAGTTTCGTGGGCGACGCCTTCCGCCGCATGGGATATCCCCTGGCGGCGGCGGTCGTCGAAGCGCGCAGTCCGGTGCTCGCGGGCTGAAGCGCAGAATCCAGGAGCTCGATTTCTCCATGGCATCGAAGCAGACATCATCCCGGGGCTCCTTTCCCGTGGCCAAACAGCGTCCGCAGCCGGAGCCACCCGGCGCTTTGAGACGCATCCGCAGGCACCTGGGCGGATTCTTCGCTTACCTGTTCAGTTGGTGGCGATATTGATCGATGGCAGCGGCTGGAGGCGTGCGATTTAGATGGCATTCTTGCGTATGCTGCGCCGGAAGGCGTCCAGGACAGGCTTGCGGGTACCGATCGTCTGGTACCGCCACCGCGGTTTGAATCCGGCCGACGCGTTCGTTGCCTCGTACCCCAGATCGGGAAGCACCTGGTTGCGCTTTCTCCTGCTGGAACTCCTTACGCGCGCCGGCGGGGCGGGATTCGAGAACGTGAACCGGATGATTCCCGACGTGGGAGGCCAGGCCGCTTCGCCACCGCTCGTGGCGAACGGAGGCCGGCTGATCAAAACGCACGAGACCTATCGCCGCGAATACGGGAAAGCTGTTTATCTGGTTCGCGACCTGCGCGACGTGGTGATTTCCGAGTTCGAGTACGAGAATGCCAACGAGCGCATTTCCGAGGATTTCGACAGGTTTGTGATGTTATCCTTGAAAGGCCGCGTGAACGGGTACGGTTCCTGGCAGGATCACGTGGCCTCCTGGACAAAATCGCCTCTGGCGGGCGACGGCCGCCTGCTCGTGATCAAGTTCGAGCAGATGAAGGCGCGCACTGAGGATGTTCTGGCCGAGATTTTGGACTTTATCGGCGTCAACCGCGACCGCACGGCGATCCGTCAGGCGATCGAGAACAACAACCTGCAGCGCATGAAGGAGAAGGAAGATCGCGCGCCTCAGACCAGCGCGTACGGCCGCGGGTCCGGAAATGGCGACCAGAAGCGATTCATCCGCAACGGATCGACGGGCGGCTGGCGCGCGCGGCTCAGCGACGCGCAGGTTCAAATGATCGAGCGGCAGGCGGGCACGGGGTTGGTGCGAATGGGGTACTCGCTCGAGACGGCGCAACCGGAGCGGGGCGAGCTTGTGAGCGGCGCGAGAGCGCGATAGGTCGGGTGGCACAGCAGCTGTAGCGGCGGTGTCCTCACCGCCGAGGAAACGGGTGATCGATGCAGCGGTGAGGACGCCGCCGAAAGAGTGATGAACCGGATGCGGCGGTGAGGACACCGCTGAAAGAGTGATGAACCGGATGCGGCGGTGAGGACACCGCCGAAAGAGTGATGAACCGGATGCGGCGGTGAGGACACCGCCGCTACAACTGACGGCGGCAACGAAAGAGGTACGGTTTGGCTGAGAACGGCGTAGTTTTAGGCGGATTCGGCGGCGGGGCGGCGATCCCTCGTGCGAACCATGAACGATGGGGCAAGATCTTGACCATCGCCGGCCTCATTGTGCTTGGCCTGCTGGCGATGCTCGTCTCCGACTTCGTCTCGCAGATGGTGGCCAAGCATTACCATCGCTATCGGGAATGGATCCTGATGGGTCTGTTCCTCAGCGGCGTTCCGCTGACCATTTTCATGGCGATCGCCGCCTGGGAAGGCATTCAGTGCGGCATACGACTGTTCAAGGAACTGCGGTGGTGGCACCTGCTTTGGTTCATGCTCTTTGCCAGCGCCCTGATTTTCCGCAAGCGCAGTTCGAGTGAGGCTTACTCGAATCCCGTCGATTCCGCAGCCAGCTTCCGCATCCTGATGGTGGGCGGCGTGGGAGCAACCCTGCTCGTCCAGCTCATCATGCGCCGGCTCAACTGGCTCAATTCGCTTATCACCGGCATTCCCGGCGTGCTGACCTGGTTCACCCTGGTCTGCATGCTCTCAACCGTGTGGTCCGTTTATTGGGAATGGACTCTCTACAAGGCCTGCGAATACTCCGTCGATGTGGCCACGCTGGCCGTCATCGTGTTCGTCATCAAGAACAGCGAGCAGATGAAGGCGTGGTTCGAATGGACCTGGCTGCTCTACGGCGTGCTCTTATGTTGCGTGTGGTTCTGGGTCCCCGTAGACCCCGGCGACGCGCTCAGCAATCACTTTGAGTACGGCGAGCAGGGCATCGGATTGATCGGCGTCCAGCTGCAGGGCTTATTCCCGGACGTGGCGTCGAATGACATCGGGCAGTACGGGGCCGTGATCGGCGCCGTAGCGTTGGCCCGGCTTCTGCCTTCCACGCGAAAACGCAACAATCTGGCCTGGTATCTGGCTCTGTTCGGCTTCGGTTGCGCCACCATGCTGTTCGCCCAGTGCCGGTCCGCGATTATGGGTTTCGCGCTCGCGGTCTTCTGCATCTTCCTGTTTTCCCGCAGGGTCCTGCAAGGCGCCATCATCGTTATATCCGGCGCCGTGGTCTTCATGGTGAGCGGAATGTGGCAGGTGGCCCTGGATTACCTGAAACGCGGCCAGAGCACCTCGCAGCTGACCTCGCTCAGCTCGCGCTTGAGCTGGTGGTCGGTGGCCTGGGAGAAGTTCTGCGATAATGCGCTCACGGGTCTCGGCGCGTGGGCCGCGGGACGCTTCGGCGTGCTGGCGCGGCTCGGCCACAAGATGACCGCCTCCATGCACAGCGACTGGGTGGAGATCGTTGTCGGCACCGGAATCTGGGGCATTATACCCGTGGTGGTTGTGATGGTCTGGACCTGGTGGGTCCTGATCCGCTACATCCGCAACAAGAACGCCGACGGCCTCGATGCCGACTTGTGCCTGGAAGCCATCGGCGTCCTGAGTGTTCTCACCATCCGGATGTTCTTCATGACGGAGTTGAGCTGGCACGCACCCCTGAGCTTCTTCGTTCCCATCGGATACGCCGAGTATCTCAGGCGACGCTCGCGTTATCTTCCCGGCCAGATACCGAAGCTGCTCTTCAGGCGCTAACGGTGCAGCTTGCTGTAGCGGCGCTCTATGAGCGCCGAGAGTCTGAAAAACTCACGGCCGGCGCTCACAGAGCGCCGCTACAGCGGTAGGACGCCATTCGCAAGGGAAACTGTGAAGGTCCTGGTTGTTCATAATTACTACCAGCAAAGAGGGGGAGAAGACGCCACCTTTGAGCAGGAATGCCGGTTGCTGACGCGGTTCGGTCACACGGTCGTTCCGTACCAGCGCAGCAATAAAGAGATTGAGACAGCGGGCGCCTGGGCGCGCCTGCGGGCGCCGCTCGATATCATCTGGAACCCGAGGAGCCGCCGCGATTTTCTGGCGCTTCTTCGCGCCGAGCGCCCGGACGTGGTTCACGTCCATAACACGTTTTTCACGATCTCGCCTTCGATCTTCTCGGCTTGCCAGGAGGCGGGCGTGCCGGTGGTCCAGACGCTGCAGAATTATCGCCTGTTCTGCCCGGTAGCGGTTTTCTTTCGCGAAGGCAAGGTCTGCGAAGATTGCATGCGGCACAGCCTGTGGCACGGAATCCGTCATGGGTGCTATCACAACTCGCGCCGCGATACGATTGCGGTCGCGGCCATGATCAAGGCGAACCGCGCGTTCGGAACCTGGCCGGGCAACGTGGACGGATTCATCGCGGTAACGCCTTTCGGCAGGCAAAAGCTGGTCGAGGGCGGATTGCCGCCTGACCGGGTAATGGTGAAGCCGAATTTTGTGGAGCCTGACCCGGGCGAAGGCCGCGGGGATCGCGATTACGCGCTGTTCGTGGGCCGATTGTCGCCCGAAAAGCGCGCCGCTACCATGCTGCGGGCGTGGCACAAGCTTGATCGGCCGGTGCCGTTGAAGATTGCGGGCGGTGGGCCCGAACTCGAGGTTCTTCGGGAGCAGGCCCGGCGTGACGGACTGAAGAGCGTCGAGTTTCTCGGTCAGGTGCCCCGGGAAAAGACGATCGAACTGCTCAAGGGCGCGCGCTTTCTGGTCTTTCCGAGCGAGTGGTACGAGGGCTTTCCGGTGACGATCTGCGAGGCCTTCGCCTGTGGAACACCCGTGATCTGCTCGCGCATGGGCGCCATGGCGGAGATCGTCGAGGACAATCGCACCGGGTTCCATTTCCCACCCGGCGACGCTGATGCGCTCGCCGAGCGCGCGGCCTGGAGCTGGGATCATCCGGACGAGCTGCGCCGGATGGGTTCCCAAGCGCGCCGCGAATTCGAGACGAGGTACACGGCGGAAGAGAATCATCCGCTGTTGATGGAGATTTACAACTGGGCGATCGCCCGCAAGCGTGGCGCGCTCGCCGCGGGTTGAGTATCGCAAGTCCCAGTTTCAGCACGGTGATGAAAAATCCGGTTCGCGTCAACTGAAGCGTTTTTCAACGCGCTCTTCGTTCGGTTTAGATTCGTTAGATTCGATTTCTGGGGGATACCGCAACCATGAGTGTGGCTGTGATTACGGGTTCGGCGGGTCTGGTGGGCTCGGAGGCCGTCACCTACTTCGCCGGCCTGGGTATGGACGTGGCCGGCATCGACAACGGCATGCGCGCGGAATTCTTCGGTCCCGAAGCGTCCACGGACTGGGTCCGCGACCGGCTGAAGCAAAGCGTAAGGAACTACAGCCACTACGCCGCCGACATCCGCAGCGAAGAAGATATCAACCGGGTCTTTGAGAAATACGGCAAATCGATCACCCTGGTGGTCCACACTGCCGCGCAGCCATCCCACGACTGGGCGGCGCGCGCTCCCATTACCGACTTCACGGTGAACGCCAACGGTACCTCGGTTCTGCTCGAGGCCACGCACAAATTCGCGCCCGATGCCGCGTTCATCTTCATGTCCACCAATAAGGTCTACGGCGATACGCCGAACCGGCTGCCGCTGGTGGAGCTTGAGACCCGCTGGGAGATCGATCCCAAGCACGAGTATCGCGACGGCATTCCCGAAACCATGTCGATCGACCAGTGCCTGCACAGCCTGTTCGGCGCCTCCAAAGTCGCGGCCGACGTCCTGGTGCAGGAATACGGGCGTTACTTCGGAATGAAGACCGGATGCTTTCGCGGCGGATGCCTGACGGGTCCGAATCACTCCGGGACCCAGTTGCACGGGTTCCTGGCCTACCTGATGAAGTGCGCCGTCACCGGGACGCCGTACACGATCTTTGGATACAAGCGCAAGCAGGTCCGGGACAACATCCATAGCGCCGACCTGATTCGCGCCTTCCACGAATTTGCCAGGAATCCGCGCCCGGGCGAGGTCTACAACATGGGCGGCGGACGATTCAGCAACTGCTCGATGCTGGAAGCGATCGAGCTTTGCGAAAACATTTCCGGCCGCAAGCTGAACTGGAAGTACGTGGACGAAAATCGCGTGGGCGATCACATCTGGTGGATCGGCGATCTCAAGCGTTTTCAATCACATTACCCTGGTTGGAAGCTCGAATACGACGTCCCCAGGATTCTGGAAGAGATTTACGAACTGAACCGGGAGCGCTGGGCGGCATGATCGACAAGGGCAAGCAAAACGTCCTCGGCATCCTGATGAACGCCGTTGACTATGAAGCGGCTGTCGAATTCGTCATCACCGCGGCCAAGCAGCGTCGCGGGGCGGCGATTTCCGCGCTGGCCGTCCACGGCCTGATGACCGGGGTCAGCGACCGCGAGCAGAAGTATCGCCTGAATCACTTCGATTTGCTGGTGCCGGACGGGCATCCGGTGCGGTGGGCCATGAACCTGATGTACCGCACTGCGCTTCCGGACCGCGTCTACGGTCCGAATCTGACGCTGAGGATTTGCGAGCGGGCGGCCAGGCAGGGTCTGCCGGTCTATTTCTACGGAAGCACGCCGGAAGTGCTGGCGGGGATGAGGAAATTTCTCCTTAACCGATTCCCAACATTGAAGATAGCGGGTATGGAGCCTTCCCGGTTCCGGCGTTTGAATAGCGCCGAAAAAGAGGAACTGGTGGAGCGCATCCGCGCCTCCGGCGCCGCCATCGCCTTCGCGGGACTGGGGTGTCCGAGGCAAGAGGTGTGGGCCTACGAGTTTCGAGACGCGCTCTCCATGCCGATCCTGGCGGTGGGCGCGGCGTTCCCCTTCTTTGCCGGCGAGGTTCCCCAGGCCCCCCACTGGATGCAGGATCGAGGCCTCGAATGGCTTTTCCGGCTTTGGTCGGAGCCCAAACGCCTTTGGCGGCGCTACGTCTTGCTGAATCCGGCGTATCTCACGCTTTTGACGCTTCAGGTGATGCGCGTCACACGGCCCTCGACCGACGGTGCCCTGCCGCGGCAGGAATTGCTCTACGGATGAGGCTCGCGACCGGCGAAGCCTGCTCGCAATGGCGGTGATCCTGAATCAAGGAAGGAAGTATCTCATGGCCACAACACAGACAGCCCCGCAGTCAGTGCGCGGGCCCGTGCCGGCGCCCCAACCTGCGGGGAAGCTCCGCAGCGTACTGTTCCTGATCGCCCTGCTGCTGGTGATCTTCAGCCGCAAATGGATTCCCGGGATCCAATACGACTGGCTCAATATCATTCCGCTGCTGGCGCTCGTCTACATCGGCTATGCCATCGTGACGCTCGACAAGACGTTCGGCTACGTCTCCTATATCGCGCGCTGCCTTTCCGAGGACCCGAAGGTCAAGAAGCCCGCCGGCCGCTTCCTGTTCTCTCCTTACGTGCGTTCAATTGTGCTGATCCTGCTGGCTCTGGGCATAATCGAATTTGGACTGCGGATGCGCAGCTATCATCGCGCGCTGGTCTATGAGCGGCACGGCAACCTGCTCTTCACGCCCATCCCCAATCAGAAGTACATGGAGAAGATCACGCTCACGCCGTCCAGTATCGACAGCTTCGGATTGCGTGGCGGCCCGGTGCCCCCGAGCGCGCTGCAGGAGGGTAATCCCACGGTTCTCTGCCTCGGTGATTCGGTCACCTACGGCTACGGCGTGGATGACGACCACACCTATGCTGCCGATCTTCAGAAGGATTTCGATCAGGCGGCGCCCGGGAAATATGCGGTCCTCAACGGCGGCGTTGACGCTTATCCGATAGCGCTCGAGGACGCAAAATTCCTCTATCTCTGGGATCTCGGTATCCGGCCCAAGGTCGTGATCGTCGGATACAGCTTCAACGAGGGCGGGATCGGACTCCTCTCGTTCGGCAACGATGAAGACGCCAAGGCCAAGTTCGCGGCACGCGTGAAAGAGAAGAACGAACTGCGCAGCATCGCGCTCTATACGCTCGTCGTGGAGAACTGGGCCCGGCATTACTACGACCGGATCAAGGGCAAGCTTGTGCCCGGAACCAATTTCACGAAGCTTTCCGAGACCGAGGCCACGTCGCTCTACAATCAGTTCCTCGATCGCTTCGTGTCGGACCTGCGCGCCCACAACGTCCAGCCGGTGTTTCTGCTCTTTGCCGGATTCGACGGCCGGACGCACAAGTACGACGACCAGGGATTGTTGCAGATTCAGTTCGCTGACTATGCGCAGAAGAACGGTATTCCGCTGCTGCGCAGCAAGGACGCCCTGGCCGCGGGCGAGCCGGACGGCTTCGACATCAGCCCGTTCTTCATCGATCACGCTCACATGAACGAGCGCGGCACCGAGAGGGTGGCGGCGGCGCTCCAGCCCTTCCTGGAGAAGGCCATGACTTCTCCCGCTACTTCGCCGCAGGCAAGTCTCGTCAGATAAAGGTAGCGTAAGGCTTGCTGTAGCGGCGCTCTATGAGCGCCGAGAGCTCAGAATCTTAAAGGTCGGCGCTCTATGAGCGCCGAAAGTCTCAGAATCTCAAGATCGGCGCTCATAGAGCGCCGCTAGAGCAGATAGTCCCCAAATGCTCGTCCTCGGCATTTCCGATCTCGACCACGACACGGCGGCGGCGCTCGTCGGCGCCGAAGGGCCGATTGCCGCTATTGAGGAGGAAAAGCTGAGCCGGAGCGCTTCTGCAGGCCTGCCGCAGTTGGCGATCGACCGCTGCCTGGCGGAGGCCAAGGTGCAGCTTTCCTCTCTCTCAATGGTCGGAGTGGCCTGCCGTCCCAAGCGCGGCTGGTTGCGGGACGAAGGCGGCCAGTGGAATGCTTTTGCCCCCACGAACGGCAACCTGGGCGTTCGCGGCTCGCAGGACGAGCTATTGTGGAAGCTCGGCCAGCTCCGGACGTTTCGAAGCCTCGCCGGCCCCGCTGTTCCGGTGGTGAACTTCGAGCATCATCTCTGCCATGCCGCCAGCGCCTTCTGTCCCGCCGGATTCGACCGCGCCCTGGTCCTGACGCTCGATCAGTGCGGCGACATGTGGTCCGGACTGCTCGCGATCGGCGAGGGCGGACGGCTCAAAGCGCTCCGTCCCATGCGATTTCCGAACTCGCTGGGCTGGTTCTATTCGCGGGTGACGGAATTGCTTGGATTCCGGCCCGGCCGCGACGAACACAAAGTGCAGTGGATGAGCAAGGAAGGCTCTCCCAACTTTGTACCCGTGTTCCGGAAACTGTTCTCGCACGGTCCAGACGGGCTCCCGGTGCTGAATCTTCAATGCGTCGCTACTGGCCGCAACGGGAGCGCTACGTTCATCCCGGAGATCGTGCGCGAGCTGGGAATAGCCGATCCGAGTAGCGTGCACCAGGGCCGCCTTCGTGCCGATATCGCCCGCAGCGCGCAGGAATTCGTAGAGGAGACCGTAACCGAGCTGGCCGAGACGTGGCGTCTGCGGACCGGGGCCACGAATCTGGCCGTGGCCGGCGGGTTGTTCCTGAACGTTATGCTGGCGCGCGCTCTCGAGAAGTGTACCGGCTTCGAACGCATTTTCGTTCAGCCCGTGGCCGGCAATCCTGGCTGCGCCCTGGGCGCCGCTTATCTGGCCCGCCAGAGGGTGAAGCCTGACGGAGGCCGCCAGCCGCTGTCGCACCTCTACTTCGGGCCGCGCCTCGACGAAGAAGAGATCAAAGCGGTGCTCGACAACTGCAAAACGATCTACCGCTATCTGCCAAGCGAGCGGCAATTGCTCGATGAGACGGTTCGGCTGCTGCAGGACGATAAGATCGTGGCGTGGTGCCAGGGCCGGCTGGAGTTCGGCCATCGTGCGCTCGGCAATCGCAGCATCGTCGCCTCGCCTTTCTCGCCGTTTGTGACGGAGAACCTGAATCGGTACGTCAAGCGGCGCGAGGATTTTCATCCCTTCGGCCTTTCGGTCCCAGCCGAGGATGCCGGCGCGCTGTTCGACTGTACTTCGAACTGCCGGTTTATGTCCTCGATCGGCAACATCAAGGCCGGACCCAAGGAACTGGAGCGGTTTGGGTTCAACGACGGCGCGGCGCGGGTACACGTGGTGGAGAGACAGGTCAACCCGCGCTTCTGGAGCCTGCTGCGCAAATTCGGCGAAAGCTCGCCCGCGCCGGTGCTGGTGAATACGTCCTTCAACCTGTTTGGAGAGCCTTTGGTTTGCGATCCGCGGGATGCCGTCCGCAGCTTCTACTGTTCGGGAATTGACGCGCTGGTGCTCGGGAATTTCCTGGTGGTGAAACCCTGACCAGCCCGTCGCGCGGGCCTCCAGGCCGGCCTTTTGAATAAGGAAAATGCCCGCCCAAGGGCGGGCGCTACGGCCATCGAATCCGAAGGTTTCAGCGGCGATTGGCCGGTCTTACATTGTCACCAATCGAGGTATTCATTAGGGCGGTACTAGTGCACAAACCGCATGGATTGTGCTAAAGTATCGGATTCAGTCTTCGACCACACTTGACGGGACCTGCTCTCACTGTTTCGAGCGCGTGGGGCGTTCAGGTCTATACACCGGACGTTTTTTCGGGCAAGGGTACGATCCTCGGGTTGGATTCTCAGGAGGGATTATGGGTTTTCTCCAGACTTCAAAGAGCCGGCTTGGAATCGCCGGACAGCTGCTGGGATTCTTCTGGCGCGGCAAGCGCTGGTGGCTGGTGCCCATGATCGTCATGCTGCTGGGACTCGGTGTATTCATCATCCTGGCGCAGAGTTCCGCCATCGCGCCTTTTATCTACACGCTGTTTTAACGATTTCTCGGCCGTTTGCCCGATGATTAGGGACCCTTCTTCCGTGGAAGAACTCTCTTAAGCATTTGAGAACGGCAGAGCAGGGCTTCTGGGAGCCGCCCGATTCCCCGCTTCCCCCGGAGCTGTTCGCGGAGCGGGTTGGCTTGGTACAAGAGCAGTAGCCTCAATTCATGTTGGGAGGGGGAGCTGTGGGAGTCTTCAAAGCAATCTGGTCGGTGATAAGGGGCATCGGGCGCGTTATTGAGCCCTTTGCCAAGAAGCTCGGTAATTTTCAGGCCCGCATCGTCTTAATGGTTCTGTACGCCGTCTTTGTACTGCCTTTCGGGGTTTTGGCTCGTCTCTTCTCGGACCCTCTCCGCATCAAGAAGCGGCCGGCTGCATGGATCAGCACTCCCGAGGAAGCAATGGACATGCAGTGGGCCAAGAGGCAGTGATCCTGTGGACATCTTAGGAATTTCCTGTTACTACCACGACGCCGCGGCCGTACTTCTGCGCGACGGTCAATTGATCGCCGCCGCGGAAGAGGAGCGCTTTTCGCGCATCAAGCACGACTACGAGTTCCCCAAGCACGCCATCCAGTATGTGTTGGAGGAAGGCGGTATCAACGGCAAGGATCTCGACTACGTGGTCTATTTCGAGAAGCCGTTCCGCAAGCTCGACCGCATCCTGCTGACGTCACTCCAAACCTACCCGAAGTCCTGGAAGGTCTTCCGCGAGTCGATGATCACCTGGATGCTCGACAAGCTCTGGGTCGGCACCACCATCGAAAACGAAGTCGGCGTGCCCCAGGACAAAATCCTGTTCTCCGACCACCACCTGTCGCACGCTGCTAGCGCATATCTCTGCTCGCCTTATAACGAGGCCGCTATCCTGACGGTGGACGGCGTCGGCGAGTGGGTGACGGCCACCTATGGCGTGGGCAAGGGCAACGACATTCGTCTGCTCAAGCAGATGGATTTTCCCCACTCGATCGGATTGCTGTACAGCGCTTTCACCGCCTTCCTGGGATTCCAGGTGAACGAGGGCGAGTACAAGGTCATGGGGATGGCGCCCTACGGCACGCCCCGCTACGTGGACAAGGTCTGGAAAGTGGTCCGTCAGAACAACGACGGTTCGTTCGCGCTGGACATGGACTATTTCTGCTTCCACCACTCGACCGAAAAGACCTACAACGGCAAGTTCGTGGAGCTTTTCGGTCCGCCGCGCGAGCCTGAGGTTCACTTCTTCACCGACGGCACCGGATTCCCCAAGTATTTCGGCGAAAAGCCTTCGAATTACGCCGAGTTGAGCCGGGAAAACCAGCACTATGCCGACATCGCCGCCAGCATTCAGAAAGTGACCGAAGAGCTGCTGGTGGGCATGGCGAAGAGCCTTTACAAGATGACGGGCCTGCCGAAGCTCTGCATCGCGGGCGGCGTCGGCCTGAACAGCGTGGCCAACACTCGAATCCTCAACGAAACCGGATTCGAGGAGCTGTTCGTCCAACCGGCGGCGGGCGACAGCGGCGGCGCTCTGGGCGCAGCGCTGTGGGCCTACAATTCGCTGCTCGGCAAGCCGCGCACGTTCCAGATGAAACACGCCTACTGGGGGAAGCACTTTACGCCCGGCGAAGTCAAGGCGTTCCTCGACAAGAGCCGCATCCCGTACGAGGTCTACGATAACGAGGACAAGCTGCTCGATCGCGTGGTCGATCGCCTGACGAACGAAAAGGTGATCGGCTGGTATCAGGGCCGCTTCGAATGGGGCCCGCGCGCGCTCGGCAATCGCAGCATCCTGGCCGACCCCCGCAGCCACGAGATGAAAGACGTGGTGAACGCCAAAATCAAGTTTCGCGAGCCTTATCGTCCCTTCGCGCCCTCGGTGCTGGCGGATCGCGCCTCAAAATATTTCGAGCTCAACAATCCGGAGTCGCACTATCCCGCGCGCTACATGCTCTACGTCGTGCCGGTGAAGCAGGACCAGCAGGATACCCTGCCCGCGATCACTCACGTGGACGGCACCGGCCGCCTGCAGACCGTGTTCCGCGAAGAAAATCCGCGCTACTACGGCTTGATCGAGCGCTTCGGCCAGGCCACCGGCGTCCCGGTGATTCTGAACACGTCCTACAATCTCCGCGGCGAGCCCATCGTCACCACGCCCGCCAACGCCTTCAGCACATTCACGAAGAGCGAGATGGATCTGCTGGTGATGGAGAATTTCATCGTCGATAAATCCGCTCTTTAGGCCACTTTCGAGATTTTGGGCCGGCTTCCGAAAGGAGCCGGCCCAAACGCGGTTCGGGAACGAATTGATTCTCAGCCGCCCAAGTGGTGACCCACGCCGCTACCTGTTGCTCCTCTCCACGGGTCGGTGCCGGTTGGCTCGTGCGCGGGCAAACCTTCCGGCGTCAGTTCGGGCGTGTCCGAGAAATCGCTCTCGTTCTCCCCGAGCGTGTCCACGCGCTTCCAATCACTCCCCGATTTCTTTGACGTGGCTGATTTCCTAATTCCTGGTCGCCTTTCGAACTGAGAGCACGAGTCAGCGGTCGACAGTCGAAAGTCGGCGATTAACCTCAGGCACCCTGGTTTTCGACGAGTGGACTGAGTCGAGAGGCGGAGCTTGACGCCTGGAATCGAGCCGCCCTAGCATGAAAGCTTGGGGTTCCGTCTCCAATCCTCACTGTAGCGTTCAGGTAGCCAATGATCGATCGCATTACGGTGCGCGGCGCGCGCCAGCACAATCTGAAGAACATCAACGTGGAGATTCCGCGCCGCAGCCTGACCGTGGTGACTGGCCTCTCCGGCTCCGGCAAATCGAGCCTAGCATTCGACGTGATTTATGCCGAGGGCCAGCGCCGCTACGTTCAGACGCTCTCCGCCTACGCGCGCCAATTCCTCGACCAGATGGAGCGTCCTGACGTGGACTCGATCGAAGGCTTGAGCCCGGCGATTTCGATCGAGCAGAAGACCACCAGCCGCAGCCCGCGATCCACGGTCGGAACGATCACGGAGATCTACGACTACCTCCGGCTGCTCTATTCCTCGATCGGCGCGGCGCATTGCCACAATTGCGGGCGACCGATCTCGCGCCAGACAACCGACCAGATCGTGGCCGCGGCGATGGCGCTCGGCGCCGAGGACGCGCCCGAAGGCGGGCAGCGCATCATGATCCTGGCGCCGCTGGTGCGCGGGCGCAAAGGCGAGTTCCGCAAGATGTTTGAAGATCTGTCCGCGCAAGGGTTCGTGCGCGCTCGTGTCGATGGCGTGCTGCGCCAGCTCGACGAGGAGATCACGCTCGAGCGTCGCAAGAATCACACCATCGAAGTCGTGGTGGACCGGCTGCTGGTCAAGCCCGGCATCGAAGGCCGGCTCGCGACCTCGATCGATACGGCGATGAAACTGGCGCAGGGACTGGTGCAGGTGGCGGTGGTCGACGGCGAAGAACGCCTCTTCTCTCAGCAATCCGCGTGCGTTTACTGCGGCGTGAGCGTGCCCGTGCTCGAACCGCGGTCCTTCTCGTTCAACAGCGTCTTTGGCGCGTGCCCGGTGTGCAAGGGTCTGGGCAGCCTGTACAACTTCGATCCCGCCAAGGTGGTCGCAGACTGGTCGCGTCCCCTGTT
>JASHQD010000193.1 GCA_030037755.1 Terriglobia bacterium | reverse complement strand
TGCCGTCGGGTTCGTCCACGATCTCGACGTCGTGGAAGATGTTGGGACTTTCCTTGAGAAGCACGCGCGCCACTTCGACCGCCAGCAGACGAATCTCGGTATCGGCGTGAATGCTGCCGCGCAGTTCCAGAAAGTGCCGCCATGCGCGTGAATTCCCGGTGACGAAGATCTTGGTCTCGCAGGCGTTGGGCAGGATCGATCGCGCCGCCTGGCGCGCCCATTTGCGCCGGTCGCGGGGCGTCATCTCGGGGTGCCGCTGCTGGACGTAGTCGGTCGTAGCCGCCGCCAGACTCTCATAGGCGGCACGCACCAGATCGACGGTCTCCTGCCATTTGGCGCGCAATTCATCGTTCTGCTGGTACAGGGGCGGAACGACGTAGCGCGCGTCGCTCTCGTCCACATACCGCTGCGAGAGCTGAGAGTATCCGAAGCCGGCGCGATGCCGCACGAGCTCGTGCGTGAGCGCGCGGCTTACGCCCGTGATCAGCAGATTCCACACGGCATGCTCGAGCACGCTGCCGTGCTTCGAAGCCAGGATGTTCTCAAGGTAGTCCTGGTTGGATTTCCGGCCCTTGCCGAACGACATGTAACAGGTGCGTCCGGCGATTTCGGCCAGAATCTCGGCGGCTTCGGAAGTGTCTGTTGCGAATTGTAGTCCTTCGTCGTTGAGAAAGCGGGCCAGTTCGTCCTCCACCACGGCCTGGCGGCCCAGCAGATAGACCTTCGGCCTGGTGATGTAGGGGTCAGCGAGCTGCTCGGTAGAAACGGTCAAGCCCGAGGTTTTCTCGTCGCTCATGAGACTGCCGGATGCTCAACGGCCGGCGGGTGCCGGAGCCTTGGTTTCTGCGGACTCGGGCTTGGGCACGCGCTGATATTTACGCTGGAAGCGCTCCACGCGGCCGGCGCTATCGACCAGCTTTTGCTTGCCCGTGAAGAACGGGTGGCAATTGGAACAGATCTCCAGGTGCAGCAAGTCACCCTTGTACGTTGAACGGGTCTTGAACGTGCTGCCGCACGCGCAGACAACCGTAACCTCGTGATACGCGGGATGAATATCCTTTTTCATGAATCTCCTTCGGGGCGTAAAGTGATATTTTATCCGTTCAGGCTTGAACTTTCAACGTGCAGATCAGCAGGATGAGCAGCACGCCGCCATGCCGCGCTTCGCCCCAGGTTCGTCTTATTCGATGCACGAAGCGCAGATTCGTCTCGCGCCGCGCCGCGTTCTGCTTCTGTGTCTGCTCGTACTGGCCCTTCTGCTGCCCTTTGTGACCTGGCAGCAGGCTGCGCTCGGAGCCCTGCTTGCCCTGCTTGTCGTTCTCTACTTGCTGCCGCCACTTGATCTTGACCCGCGCAAGCAGCCGGCGGACTCAGTCCGCGCTGCCAATGACGTGAAGCCGACGGGTGTCATCGCTTACCCGGTCTCTGCCCTCGCGCTCATTCTGGTCTTCCGCCATCACCTCGACGTGGCCGCGTCGGCCTGGGCGCTGATGGCGCTGGGCGATGGAGCGGCTGGCGTCGCCGGGCAGAGCCTCCACGCACGGCCGCTGCCCTGGAATCCCGAGAAAACGCGGGCCGGGTTTGTGGCGTTCCTCATCGTCGGCACCGCTGGCGCGCTGGCGCTCGCGCTTTGGGTGAATCCTGCCCTGCCGGGCGGGAGGGCGCTGGTGATCTCCGCGCTGGCCGCCCTGCTGGGCGCGGCCCTGGAGAGCGCGCCCATCAATCTCGACGACAACCTGACCGTCCCGCTCGCTACCGGCGGATTCATCTTCTGCGCGTGGCTCACGGCACGCTCGGCGCTCGACAGTAACCTGCCCTATCTCGGCGTGCGCCTGATCCTCGCCGTGGCGGTGAATCTGACGTTCGCGCTGCTCGCGCTCGGCCTCAAATCCGCCACCCGATCCGGCGCGGCGCTCGGATTCGTACTTGGCACGCTGGTTTATCTCGCCTTCGGATGGAAGAGCTTTCTGGTTCTCTTCGCGTTCTTCCTGCTCGGCTCGGCGGCCACGCGGCTCGGGTACGCGGAGAAACTCGCGAGGGGCGTCGCCGAGCAGCGCGGTGGAGCCCGAAGCTGGCGCGAGGCGCTCGCCAACGTCGGTCCCGGCGCGTTCTTCGCGGTGCTGGTGATTACAACCCATTATCAGAACGCGTTCCTGATAGCCTTCGTGGCGGCTTTCGCCGAAGCGGCCGGCGACACGGTTTCGAGCGAGATCGGACAGTGGCTCGCCGCCGACGCCTACCTGATCACGACCTTCCGTCGCGTTCGGACGGGCGAGAACGGGGCGGTGTCGCTGGTGGGATCGGCTGCCGGATTCATCGCAGCGGGGCTCATCGTCGCGCTTGCCTGCGCTCTGGGGTTGGTCAGCGTCCGCGGCGCAGGCATCGCCCTCGCCGCCGCCGCCGGTGGCAATCTCGCGGACAGCCTGCTGGGCGCGACGATCGAACGTCGGGGTCTGGTGACCAACGGCGTGGTGAACTTCGCCGGAACCGCGCTGGCGGGAGCGCTGGCGCTCGCCTTTACTCTTCGGTAGAATCGTTGACAGGGAAAGCCCCGGCGCCCAGCGCCATGTCAATTGCAGCCGCGCTCGCCTTGCTTCTTCTCCAGGCCGCCGCCTCGATCACGCCGCCGCGCGATCCTGGCCTCTATTACCTCACGCCTCAGGGACTGGTTCGCATCGAGGGACGCGCGGTGTCGGTCGCACGCTCACACAAGAAAGTGCCGCTGAGCGGATCGATTCCCGTAACGGGCGGCAACAAGACTCGCGCTGAAATCCTCGGCGGCCACGCCGCGCAAGTGGTGAGCGCGACTCCGGTCTTCTATTACCGCGTTCCCGCCGGACAGGAATCCACTGGCGCCGGCGATCTCGTTCTGGTGAAGCTGCACGCACAGAAGAAACTCCGCGAGTTCACCATCAGCACCGACCCGGAATGGAACGCCAACACGGGCGTTCCGCTGCGCTCGCAGGTGGAGTTCAATGCGCGGCAGGTGGAGAGTGGGGTTTTCCGGCTGGAACCGTCTGACGATCTCGATCCGGGCGAGTACGGCTTCTATCTCTTTCGCGGACGCGATCTGCCCGGATTCCTCTACGATTTCTCGGTGCCCGAGGACACTAAGTAGCGAGTAGCGAGTAGAAGTCAGAGGAGCGCGGGCACCTACTCTCTATTCCCGATTCCCGATTCCCTACTCCCGACTCCCTACTCGCTACTCCCTACTCGCACTCCCTACTTTCCCAGCGCCGTAGCCGGCAGGAGCGTGCTCGCCTGGGTGCCGGGATACGCCATCAGGGCGTGGTAAAGCTTACCTCCGACCTCCGGAGCGTGAAGCCCGAACATCGATCCCTCGCCGCGCAGCAGCACCACCACCACATAGGCCTTGTTCTGATCGCCCGTGAACGACTGGAACCAGCGCAGATGCGTTCCGCCGTCGCTGCAGGTGCCGGTCTTGCCGAAGATCTGCTGGTCGGGGCTATAGGCTAGCTTGCTGGTCCCATAGAGGACCGAGGCGGCCATGCCGTCGCGGACGCCGGAAAGGTACTCGGCGAGGCCGTCGAGATGCCTGCGCACGCGCGGCTCGAAATCCGCCAGTTCCTCGGGCGACCGCGGATACTGCAGGTAATAAAGCGTGCCGCCGTTGGCGATGGCGGAGGCGATGGCCGCAAGCTGCAGCGGCGTCATTTCGATTCCCGTCCCGAAGCTCGTCAGCATGCCCACGCCGCCCTCGGCCGGCGGCCCGTCGGGAAAGACGCCGGGCGCTTCGCCCGGGATGTCGAGGCCGGCCCGCTCGCCCAGGCCGAACTCGTGCGCGTACTGGCTGAACTTCTCGTACCCCATCATCTGGCCGAGCTTGGCGAAATACTCGTTGCTCGACGCGGCCATGGCCTGCGCCAGGTCGATGCGGGCGCTGCCGTAGATGTACGCGAACTTGCCTTCGGCGCGCAGCTTGGTTTCTGGAGTAACCAGGCCTTCCTCCAGTGCCGCCGCCCCGACTACAGGCTTAATCGTCGAGCAGGGCGTGAAGGCGCCCGTCATCGCCAGCTTCTGATTCACGATCGAAAGCACGCGACCCGAATTGGGGTCGACCACCACCACGCTTCCGTTCAGATTCCCGAGCGCGCTGATCGCGGCCTGCCGGATCCACGGATCCTCGCCGGCGATGTCGTCGCCCAGCGTCGGATCGGCGAACCACGTCGGCGAGGTCCACCCGCCGTGAGTGCGCACGTGCCGGCTCCGCGCCGTCAGCTTAGTCCCGGGCGTGGTCGTCCGCGACGCCACCCGGTGGCGACGCACATGGTGCAGATGAACGACGTGCTTGGGATTTGAAGTCGAACCGGTGAGAGATCGTTTGGTGTTGGAGCCCGCCGAAGCTGCGGCGGGCGAGGCTGCGAGAAGTGCGGCCAGCATGAAGCCGGCGGCCGAACAGAAAGCGATCGTTAGCTTTTTCAAGGCGCCTAAAACCCCCGGGGTCGAGATAAGTCTGCGATTCCGTTTCTGGCGCCGGCAGCGGAAGGCAGACAACGATATCAACTTCAATTCACGCGCCGGCCGTGAGTCCGGCGGCGGAACTCTGCTTACTTCTTTCCACGTGCGACGGCTGCTGCTGTTGCGGTTGCCGCTTCGGCCTGAGGCTCAGGGGGAAGCGGAAGGTGCAATGCTTTGCGGACTTCATGTTCGAGTTTGTTGCGGACATCCGCGTTGTCACGCACAAACTGCCGGGCGTTTTCACGGCCCTGTCCGATTCGTTCGCTGCCGAAGGAAAACCAGGCTCCGCTCTTCTCGACCAGGTTCAGGCCCACCGCCAGGTCGATCAGATCGCCTTCCTTCGAGATCCCCTCGCCGTAGAGAATATCAAATTCCGCCTCCCGAAAGGGAGCGGCCATTTTATTTTTTACAACTTTGGCCTTGGTCCGGTTGCCCACCACCCGCTCGCCTTCCTTGATGGAGGCGATGCGCCGCACGTCCAGGCGCACCGAGGAATAGAACTTCAAGGCGCGTCCCCCGGTCGTGGTTTCGGGATTGCCGAACATCACGCCGATTTTTTCACGGATCTGGTTGATGAAAATGAGGGAGGTTTTTGACTTGGCGACGATGGCGGTCAGCTTGCGCAGGGCCTGGGACATCAGCCGGGCTTGCAGCCCCGGGAGGGCGTCGCCCATTTCGCCTTCGAGTTCGGCTTTCGGCACCAGCGCGGCCACCGAATCCACCACCACTACGTCGATGGCATTGGAACGCACAAGAGCTTCAGCGATTTCCAGCGCCTGCTCGCCGTAATCCGGCTGTGAGACCAGCAGGTTGTCCACATCCACACCGAGCCTCTGGGCGTAGCTCGCGTCCAAGGCGTGCTCGGCGTCGATAAAAGCGGCCATGCCACCCCGCTTCTGGGCCTCGGCCACGACTTGCAAGGCCAGAGTCGTCTTGCCGCTCGATTCGGGCCCGAAAATCTCCACCACCCGGCCGCGCGGTATGCCGCCGATCCCGAGCGCCGCGTCCAGTGAAAGAGCGCCCGTAGGGATGGTGTCCACGGGCACAAGGGCGTCCTTGGCGCCCAGACGCATGATCGAGCCCTTGCCGAACTGCTTCTCGATCTGGCTCAGGGCGGTCTCGATCGCCTTGCCGCGCTCGGCGCGATCTTCGGACATCACATATCTCCTTCGGCTCCGGGGGTTGGATGCATTATACCGCTAACCCAGTGCAGGCAGGCAAGCGGATTTCGGACGGAGCCCACGGTTTTCGGATATTGACTCACAATGGACCATGCGGGGCGTTCGTCGTTTGACGCGGCACGAAGCGCCTTGGAGTGGGTGCGCCTGTCGCAGACGCGAATCGGTGTCCGCCGCCCGGAGAACTTCGGACTCGGAACTTTCAAATCGTGCGAAAATGGCCCTTTTTTCACAGCAAAACTAAGAAAATCGGCTCCCTTGCGCATTCGCGTGTGCTGAATCTAAAGGACATTCCAGCTTTGGGTCTAGCCCCCATTTTTGAGCTATGTTATTCATTAAACGTCACATTCCAGCTTAGGCGTGTGGATGTTATTTCACGCATTTCGTACGCTTCCAGCGGCTCGATCGTGGCATAAGATTAACATTTTCAGCATGATGCGAGTAAAGCGCATCTTGCGATCGATGGCTCGACTTTGCCGCTCGCCTCTGTATGTTATTCATTCAACGTCACATTCCAGCTTAGGCCGTGTGGATTTTTTCGCGCATTTCGACCGGTTCCGGGCCCCGTTCAGGCCAACAGCACCGCCACGTTCGCCGAAAGAACCCAAGATAGTATTGTCCTCCCGAAATTTGGGACA
>JASHQD010000192.1 GCA_030037755.1 Terriglobia bacterium | reverse complement strand
CCCAAACTCTGGTGCCGGAGCTGACACAAAAATATCACGATGAATTCGTAAAACAGTGGAAGGCATTTCTCGCGGCATCGAGATTTGCGGGTTACGGAGAAGCTGGCGCCAGCGCGGACAAGATAGGAAAGGTCGTCGGAGGCAACTCACCCCTGCTCATGACTTTCTGTGTCGTTCGCGAGCAGACCGACGATACGGTACAAGACGTACAGGACACCTTTGCTCCGGCTAGGTCTCTGGAAGATGCAGGCTGCCGGGAGAAGCTGGCTGGTCAGGCCAGCGGTCTCGACAAATACGCAGACAATCTCTTCTCACTTGGAACCTGTATCGCTAAAGTGGAAACCGCAACCACGCCGACAGACCAGGATACGCAGCGAAAGCAGTGCCAGGAGCAGGTGATTGACGACAACACAGCCGTCTCTCAGTTGGTCGCCAAAAACCCGGGGCCGCCGGATGTGTCGGGGGCGGTCGAGGGCTTATTGAAGGCTCCAATCGAAATACTAGCGGGAAAGGCAAAAGGCCCTCCGCCGTCGGGAGCGAAGGACCTCTGCGCCGGATTCAAGAGTCTGAGTGCAAAATTTCCCAATGATGGGACGATGGATGATTTTCAAAACATCTTCCAGCCCGGCACCGGTCTTCTTGATAAATTCGCGCCGCCGAGTGACAAGGCAGGTCCGCACTATAAGGGTTTCTGGGCCAACGCCGATGCAATTCGCAAGGCACTCTATCCGCCCGGCTCCAAGAGCCTGCAAATGGCGTATACCATTACAGCGCTTCAGAGCCCCGGCGTAAATGGTTTCAGCCTGAAGGTCGGCAGCAGCAATCTGAACACATTTGGCAGCTCGAAGAGTCTCGTGTGGCGCGGCGACGCTCAGGAGACCGTTGACCTGGCTGTCGGAAGCCAGACGGGGTCTAAGGCGGGATCGTTCGACATCTTCCAGTTTGTAGCCGCATACGGAGAAAACGGGCGTCTAACCCCACAGGGTTACACCTTCGATATTCGGGTCGCCCAGACGTTGGGTTCGCAGACTACCAACTCGGGGAAACTAAATCTGAATATCAATGCCGGAGCGGCAAGCGAGCTGTTCGAAAGCGGGGCATTGGGTAAGCTGGGATGCATTGCCAATGTCTCCCAGTAAAGTGCCTTGCAAGCCGTGGCACGAATAATCGGGTTCCGTCGCTGAGGAGGAGGCCCTCATGGAAAGTGAGTTGAACGAGGCTCTGACCTTCGAGCAAGCGACCGCCACGCTGCCTGAGGTAAGGAAAGCTTTCCTTGGTGGTAAGGCCGAAACCAAGGAGCGGATCGCTGCCGGCACCAAACTCTACAAGTGGACCCAGCACCAGCTTGTCGGACCCAAAGGAATCACGTCGTGGTGGAGCTTTCTGGAAGATCGCATACTCGCCAATGGCCGAAAGACTGCGGGCCTCGCCAAACTGCAGGAACGCGCCCAGCACCTTGGCGCCAGCGACAGCCGATTTCATCGAACCCAGTTTGCAGTGACCCGACAGTGGAACCAGATGACGAGGCCGCTTGTCGCTGAGCTTGTGAAACCCGTTTGGGGCTTTGCGGGACGAACTTCGGGCCAAGTGGAAGACAAGGAAGTGGCCGGCGTATACCTCATCGGCGGCGGCGATCAGGTCTGGATCCCAAATCTGACGATCAAGTATGCGCGCCAGGTCGCGGCCTTGCCGTACCTCGCCCCGGAATCGGGAATTCGTTGATCAAGCCTGAGCAGCCTCAGGTAGAGCACCCTCGCTGAATTTAGCCCCCTCCAAAGATTGGCGCTCTTCCCGCTCAATTACATCATGACCACGGCCGCGATCGGCTCAAACGGAGGATCGTCTACACGATGCCGCTTGGTCATAGCTTCCGAGGCTCGATACGTTCCAATCCGTCGAGGTAGGGACGCAAGGCCTCAGGCACAACCACGGAGCCGTCCGCCTGCTGATAATTCTCGAGGATCGCAAGCCACGTGCGGCCGATCGCGAGCCCGCTGCCATTCAGGGTGTGCAGGAATTCGCTCTTGCCTTGCTTGCCGCGGCGGAATCGCAGATTCGCGCGCCGCGCCTGGAACGCTTCGAAATTGGAGCAGGAAGAAATCTCCTTGTATTCGCCGCTTGATGGCAACCAGACTTCGAGGTCATAGGTCTTGGCAGAGCTGAAGCCGAGATCTCCCGTGCAAAGCGCGACCACGCGATAGGGCAGGTTCAGCTTCTGCAGGATCGTCTCGGCGTCGTGAGTGAGACCCTCGAGCTCATCGTAGGATGTCTCGGGCAGCGCGAACTTCACCAACTCAACCTTCTGGAACTGGTGCTGCCGGATGATGCCGCGCGTGTCCTTGCCCGCGGCGCCGGCCTCACTGCGGAAGCACGCGGTCCAGGCGCAGTGCTTGATAGGCAACGCATCGCCTTCCAGCACTTCATCGCGATAGAGATTCGTGACCGGTACTTCGGCCGTGGGAATCAGCCAGTAGTCCGTGTTCTCCAGCTTGAAAAGATCGCCGGCAAACTTCGGCAAGTTGCCTGTGCCGTACAGGCTCGCGGAATTCACCATGAACGGCGGGAGGACTTCGGTATAGCCGTGCTCGCGCGTGTGCACGTCGAGCATGAAGTTGGCAAGCGCGCGCTCGAGCTTGGCGCCGACACCTTTGTAGACCGCAAATCGTGCTCCAGTGATCTTGGCGGCACGTTCAAAGTCGAGGATGCCGAGCGCTGGGCCTAAATCCCAGTGCGCTTTCGGCTCGAAGTCGAACTCGCGAGGCGCTCCCCAGCGCCGCACTTCTTGATTATCCGCAGACGTACTGCCGACCGGAACGGTCGGGTTTGGAATGTTCGGGATGTCGCGCAACATTTCGCGCAACTGCTGATCGTAGTCTTTTGCGGCCCGGTCCAAGTCGACGACACTGCTCTTTATTTGCCGCATCTCATCGATGAGTGCAGAAGCGTCTTCTCCCCTGGCTTTGCGTGCCGCAATTTCCTCTGAGATCCGATTACGACTAGCCTTCTCAGTTTGATCCCTTATCAGTACGTCGCGGCGCTTTGCATCCAATTGTTCAAAGTCATCCAGTGCGCTGGCAGGAAGACCGCGCTGGCTGAGCTTTTCCTT
>JASHQD010000191.1 GCA_030037755.1 Terriglobia bacterium | reverse complement strand
TCATGTTTAGCGCGTCGGGGGTGACGGCTAAGTCATTGAGAAACCGGACCGGGTTGCCGGAGAGAAGCGCTATGTCCTGCCTGGCTTCGAGCTTCTGAGAGGTCAGCGTGGGACGCTTAACGAGCGACATGATGGCCTTCAATGCCGCCGGCCGGGATCCGGCGGAGGTTGCTGAAGCTATAGTAATTCGGGCCCCGGTCCTTGTCAATGGGAAATATTTACAGGCCTTGGCTCATGATGTAGGCTACATTGAAGCATTTGATCGGGAATATTCTGTATGGCGCGCCCCCGGGAAGGCAAGTCTGTGCGCCACTTTTCCTTTCCGGTAGGTGGCAGGACTGGAGCGAGTATTGGAATTCTGGGAACGGATCTGACCGGCGCAACCAGCGTCACATTTAACGGCAGCACGTCGGCGACATTCACAGTCGCCTCGCCCTCGCTGATCACCACCACAGTACCGGCTGGCGCGACGACCGGCACGGTTCAGGTGGTAACGCCCGGCGGGACGCTTTCGAGCAACGCTCCCTTCCGCGTGATTCAGTAGCCAAGCCGGGTGGCACAGCCACTCCTGGCTGTGCGTGTAAGGCTCAAGGTATTATGGCGCACAGGCAAGAGTGCCTGTGCCACCGGGCCGGGTCGCTGGCCATGAAGCGTCGATCCGTCGTCGGCACTCGACCTTGGACAGAACTGCGCAAAAGGCTAGTATAGAGATATGGCAACCCTCGATTGGTCCCAATGCTCCGCCGTCGAAAGCGTCCCGGGAAGACTCAGTGGCGCATGGGTGTTTCGCGATACTCGCATGCCCGTATCTGCCGTCTTTGAAAACCTCGAGGCCGGCGCCACGGTCGAGGAAATTATCGAGCAGTTCGATGTGACGCGGGAGCAGATCAACGCCGTGCTTGAATTTGCCGCCCGCAGCCTCGATCCGGTGCCCGCAGCCGCTGGAAGCTCGCTCGTCGATGCTCATACTCTTTGACCACGTCACGCCTGCCGGCATCGCCCGGTTTCTTCCCGGCCACAGCGTCACCAAGGCTAAAGACCGAGGTTGGGATACGCTCAGTAACGGCGACTTACTGGCTGCAGCGGAGCGGGCCGGTTTCGATGTTCTTCTGACCGCCGATAAAAACATGCGGTATCAGCAGAATCTGGCGGGTCGCAGAATAGCCATCGTGGTGTTGAGCACTCCGCAGTGGCCAATTGTTCGACTGCACGCCGAGAGGATTGCGGCTGCGGTCAACGCCGCCACGCCCGGGAGCTTTACCGAAGTGCACCTATAAGTACGGCACTTGACCGCTTGACACCGGTCGTCCTTATTTGTAATATAAGAAAGCTTTCCCAATCACTGGATGTGTGCCAGTGGGCCGGCCGCGGAATTCAGCGGCTCAGGCGGTGTTCGCTCCAGACGCGTTTTGCGGTCGAAAAGGGGAAAGCTGACAAGGATAATCGTGCCGACGTTCAATCAACTGGTTCGAAGAGGGCGCAAGGCGCCGCGTTACAAGACGTCAAGTCCGGCGCTCAATTCGTGCCCGCAGAAGCGCGGGGTCTGCATCCGCGTTTACACGCAGACGCCCAAGAAGCCGAACTCGGCATTGCGGAAAGTAGCGCGAGTGCGCCTGACCAACGGAATGGAAGTCACGACCTACATTCCCGGTGTCGGACACAACTTGCAGGAACACTCAATTGTCTTGATTCGCGGAGGCCGCGTGAAGGATCTCCCCGGCGTCCGCTATCACGTGGTTCGTGGAACCCTGGATTCGGCCGGCGTGGGTGATCGCCGTCAGGCCCGGTCCAAGTACGGCGCCAAGAGGCCCAAAGCTTCGTAGCGGTTCAGGTTCCCCTTTTCCCCGCACAGTCGGGCAACATTCTTGATAAGCCCCGGGTGGCTCCGCTCGAAAGCGCGCTCCGGGCAATTATTGGTTGGATTATGCCAAGAAAAGGCACAGTGGAACGGCGCGAGGTCGACAACGACCCCGTTTTCGGTAATCAGATGGTCCAGAAGCTGATCAATTGCCTGACGTACGACGGCAAGCGGTCGGTTTCGCAGGGCATCGTCTACGACTCGTTCGAGCTGATCCGGCAGCGCGCCAATGACGATCCGCTTAAGATCTTCAAAAAGGCTGTGGAGAACATCCGGCCCGCGCTCGAGGTGAAGAGCCGGCGCGTGGGCGGCGCGAACTATCAAGTCCCCGTGGAAGTGAACCGGAACCGGCAAAGCTCGCTCAGCCTTCGCTGGCTGATCGGGTACGCGCGGCAGCGCAGTGAAAAGTCGATGGTGGAAAAGCTGGCTGCCGAGATGATGGACGCCGCCAACAACAAGGGCGGCGCGATCAAGAAGCGCGACGATACTCACCGAATGGCGGAGGCGAACAAGGCCTTCGCGCATTACCGCTGGTAGCCCGCTTCGGGCGGGCAGCCTAAACGCCGCGGCAGGGTGAGGCTTTAACCCGGAGCCTCCGATCTGCCCGGCAGCCTCTCGATTCACGAGAGGCCACTAGGACAATTTAAGTGAAAGACCGCTGCTTGAGGGCAGCGGACGCTGGTTAACGCACGTTATGCCGCGGACGATACCGCTTGAGAAAACCCGGAACATCGGCATCATGGCCCACATCGATGCCGGAAAGACCACCACGACGGAGCGGATCCTCTATTACACGGGGATCACGCACAAGATGGGTGAGGTGCATGAAGGCACCGCCGTCATGGACTGGATGGAGCAGGAGCAGGAGCGCGGCATCACCATCACCTCGGCGGCCACCACGTGTTTCTGGAACGACATCCGAATCAACATCATCGATACGCCGGGTCACGTGGACTTTACGGCGGAAGTGGAACGGTCGCTCCGGGTGCTTGACGGAGCGATTGCTCTTTTAGGGTCGGTCGAAGGCGTGGAGCCCCAGACCGAGACGGTCTGGCGCCAGGCGGATAAGTATCGCGTGCCGCGCATCGTGTTCGTGAACAAGATGGATCGCGTGGGCGCGGATTTCAACCAGTGCGTCGAGCAGTTGCGATCCAAGCTGCACGCCAACCCGGTCGTGCTGCACCTGCCGCTCGGCAGCGAGGACCGTTTCCGCGGCGTGATCGACGTGATCGCCGAGAAGGCGATCGTTTACAAAGATGAGACGCTGGGCGCGGCCTACGACGTCGTGGATGTTCCTGCCGAAGAAGTCGAAAACGTAAAACATGCGCGCGAGCAATTGATTGAGGCGCTGGGCGAAGTGGACGATCACATTATGGAGAAGTACGTCCACGGCGAGCCGGTAACCGCCGCCGAGCTGAAGGCGAGCCTGCGCCGCAGCACGATCGCCATGAAGGTGTTTCCCGTGCTGTGCGGATCGGCGTTCAAGAACAAGGGCGTCCAGCTGCTGCTCGACGCGGTCGTGGACTACCTGCCGTCGCCGGTCGACGTTCCCCCGATCGAAGGCTCCGTGCCGAGCGACGAGGAGAGGAAGATCACGCGTCCGGCGCGCGACGACGCGCCTTTCGCGGCGCTCATCTTCAAGATCATGACCGACCCGTTCGTCGGCCAGCTCGCCTTTCTGCGCGTCTACTCGGGCACGCTGAAGCAGGGCGATACGGTGTACAATCCGCGGCGCGACCGTCGCGAGCGCGTGGGGCGTCTGGTGAAGATGCACGCCAACAAGCGCGAAGAGATCAATGAAGTGCTGGCGGGCGACATCGCCGCCGCGGTGGGATTGAAGAACGTCTCCACCGGCGACACGATCTGCGTCGAGGACGATCCCATCGTGCTCGAAGCCATGGATTTCCCGGCGCCCGTGATCTCGGTCGCCATCGAGCCCAAGA
>JASHQD010000190.1 GCA_030037755.1 Terriglobia bacterium | reverse complement strand
GATCCACCACTGTGGGCGCTGATGAGGGCGGAGCGGGACGGAGCGCGCCGGGAGAGTGGCTAGTCCGGGGGTACTGCACTTTTTGGGGGGCGGCTAACCTCAGTCGCCCTACGGGCTCCTTCGGTCAGCCGCCCCCCAAAGCAAAGCGGAACTTCCTACTTTGCTCAGAATAGGAACTTCTTACTTTGCCTTGACAGGGCAGGAGCCCGCAATACAATGCCCTGGATTGCGTCAAGGGAGCCAAAGATGCAAGACGTTTCAACCATTTTGATAGTACTACTCGCCATGGCTCGGCCACTTGTACTACCGAGCCGCGGTTTCGATGCAATCAAGCTGCTTCCTGGCTACCACGTTACGAGTGCACCCGGAATCGACGTGACGGCATGGACAATCCAGAAACCTGGAGGACTCATCATTCATTTCGAGGCGGGACCGAGCGAGGGTCTCGCGGTTGATCCCCGCGACAAAAGCAAGTATGCGTGGTGGCGCGAACAGACGATGTGCGGCCGGACGGTGCTCATAGCACTGACCCGCCCTGGAGTAAGCATTGGCAGTGACGCCGATGAGGAGAGGCATCTGCCTCCCGGCAACATCTTGATGGTCGCCTATCCTCTGGGCGGGCACAAGGACCACGCCGCAAACTTCATCGGGAAGGTCGCGAATTCGGAGGAGATCGCCGATATGCTGCTAATGGCTTTGACGTTCGATCCCTCGAAAGGTGTGTTTTGAGGCGCTTGAGCATCCGCGGGGTGGTAACGACACCGCCTCACTCTCGCCCGACCTTATTTCACGCGCTTCAGAATGTTGTTGTAATCTTCATGGCTGCCGATCCAAAACCACGAGAGATGATCCCCGGTTTTGAACGCGATGGCGCGGTACGATCGTCCGATGTTGACGGTCCAAACGCCGCCTTTTGGTTGAAATGCCAGTGAGGGGTGGTACGGGTCAAGCTTGAAAAGCTCGTACTTCTCGAGCGCCAAGTCCTGCACGTTGAGTGGGAGCTGCCCAAAGAGTTTCCAAAACTGCGGAGTGGCCGAAGATCTGAAAGCGCTCACGGCTGCGGATTCAATTTCACCCGGCGCTTGGTTCGGGCCTCGCTCAAGAAGTCATCGAGCGGCTTGACCCGGCCTTCGCGCACGTCTGCCTGAGCCTCCTTCAGCAAAGCCATCCCGGCTCCGCCCGGAGAAAAATCTTCCTCGATCTGTCGATCCCATTCTTCCAGATCTTGACGAAGAAGCCATCCGGCCAGGCGGGTCTTGTCTTCGGGAGCAAGCTCGGTGATCGCTTCTTTGATCGCCTGCAAGTTCATGGCTTCAATCTACTGCAAATCATCGTCGGTCGCAAACGCTAAGGCGCGGAGCCAGCCCCGGACGGCTTTTGGAACACGACGAAGTAGTACGTTTTTCCGTCACTCGGACGCGTGAATCCGGATTCGGAGCGCAGGAAGTGGAATCCGTGCCGGGTGAGATCGTCGCGCTCCATCTGCTCCGGCATCCTGTGCATGCTGTGATAGTCGTCACGCGACTTGCCGGCCGTGGTTTCACCGTCGATGATGCCGAAGAGCCCTCCGGGCTTGAGCGCGGCATACAGATGATCGAGCATGGCGTCGTAATCTACCCATTCGTGGTAGGAATCCATGGCGAAGACCACGTCGAGCGATCCGGCTTGCAATTGCGGATCGTTATCGGCGCCGTGCACCGTCTCGATGTCTTTCAGACCCTGCTTGGCCGCCTCGCTGCGCACGTCGTCCAAAACATCGGCGCGGATGTCCTCCGCGTAGACTTTGCCTGTTGGACCCACGCGCGCCGCAAACTTCATCGCGAAATAGCCCTTGCCGCATCCCACGTCGGCGACAACGGTACCAGCGTGAATCCCCAGCGCGTCCAAGACCTCGTCAGGACGATTCCAACGATCGCGCTCGGGGCCGGAATTCTGGGCGCGCGAGCAGGCGGCCGACGCCAGCAGCGCGGCGATCAGCAGCGGCGCCGCGCACAGCGACGCATTGACTCCAATCGCGGCGCCCCGGTTCCTGGTATCGGTTCGCACGATCAGCGGCCTTTCGCCTTCTTCTTCGAAGGCGGGGGCGATTTGGCCGGCTTCTTTTCAACCTTGACGGCCGGCCTGGGTGCAGGCTTGGCGGGCTGCGGTCGAGGTGCGGACTTTTGCGCCGGCGGCGGAGCCGCGGCCGCTTTGGGCGCCTCCGCAACTGCCGTAGCACGGCCGCCTGGAGCTGCCTTGGACGGCGCGGGAGCCTGACGGGCAGGCGCGCCTCTCGCCGCGGGTTGTGGCGGCGGCACTGGAACCGATGGCTTGGCCGCCTTGGCGGCTTCCTTCGCAGCCGGACCTCTCGCTTTCGGCGGGGGCGCGGGCGGCGCCGGCGGAGGCTCTTTGATGCCGGAGTATGTGCGCAGAGCCTTGGTGATTTGCGGCGGCATCTTAAGCTTACCGTCCAATTGCTCGAGGAAAACGCGTTCGAGAATCTCGTCGAACTTCGGACCCGCGGGCATCCCGATGGCTTCGAGTTCGGCGCGCGGCAGAGCGGCCCGGATTTCGGGGAATTTCGTGTAGAACGCCTTCACTCGATTCTGCACCGCCGGCTGCGGATAGCGCACCAGCAGCAACAGGGCCAGCGGCGATTGGGCCGCCGACAGAATGGCGTAAACCTGGCTGGCTTTGGCAGCCTTGGCGCTTCCCAGCAGCTTCGCCAGCCGGGCGGTTTCGTGTTCCAGTGCAAGCACTCGCTTCACGATCCGGGCATCGACAAAGACCTTCTTGGCCAGCCGGGCACGCTCGCCACTCGAGAGCTTCTCGACCAACGCCAGGAAATTGGGGAACAGAACGCTGGTTTCACCCACGGTCCGGGCCGCGTTGCGAACCCGCTCGAATCGGTCAAATTCGATGCGCGCGGTGGCGAGCTTGCGGTCGAGCCCCCCCAGCAGTTCCCGGTCGCGCAGCGCCTTCAGCACCTTGCCGGACTGCTCCTCTTCCAGAATGGCGCGCAACTCGCGGCCCTGTTGATCTTCACGCAGCTCCTGCCACATGTTCTCGGCCAGCGCGGCTTCAAACCAGCGTGTGGTCTTCTCGTCCGGTTTGAAATCGAGCCGGATCGACAGCCGGATCAGCCGGTAGATGCGCGAGGGATCGTCGAAGAAACTGCGGCTGTGCAGCGCGCGGAGTTCCTTGCGCTCCAGGTCGGCGGCGCCATTCGTCGGATCGAGAAGCAGTCCGCGCGAAAACGGATGCAGCGAGACGGCCATGGCGTTCGTGGAGAAGTCTCGCCGCCGGAGATCGTCGAAGATCGTGCCGGGCGCGAAGGCCGGCGGCCGCCCGGGCGAAGAGTAGATCTCGTTGCGGGCCCCGGCGATTTCGCCGGGAACACCCCCCTCAAAGACAACGTCAGCCCGGTTTCTGGCGGCATCAACGTCGATACTTTCCACCTTCAAGTCGATCGGTTCCTCGGCAACCGCACCGGCCGGGCGCGGCTTCTCCTTAATGCCGGTCGTCAACGGCTTGATCAGCTTCTGTACGTTACCCTCGACCACGAACTCGAGTCCCCGCGCCGGCTCCAGGCCCAGGGTCAAGTCACGAACAGCGCCGCCGGCGAGGTAAAGATTCAGGCCCTGCGTGGCAGCCAGCCGTCCCATTTGGCTCACCACTCTGGACTGCGCCGGCCGCAGCCGGCTATCCATCAAGAAGTTGTAGTCAGGCATGGTCTGGTATTCCAGCCTTTCAAATCGAGCCGCTTATCAGGCCCTCGGATGGTGAGCCTGATAAACCTCGCGCAGGCGCTCCTGGATCACCTGCGTATAGATTTGCGTGGTCGATATGTCGCTATGGCCAAGCATCAGTTGGATCGATCGCAAGTCAGCGCCGCGCTCGAGCAGGTGCGTGGCAAACGAGTGCCGCACCAGATGCGGTGTGAGCGGCGTGGCAATACCGGCCGCGCGTCCGTAACGCGAGAGAATCTTCCAAAAACCGACGCGCGAGAGCTTGCCGCCACGCTGATTTACGAATAGATACGGCACGCCAGGCTTGCGCGCCAGCTTCGGGCGTCCCTGCGCCACGTACTCTTCGAGCGCGCGCAAGGCCGGTTTGCCGACCGGAATCAGCCGCTCCTTATTGCCCTTGCCCAGACACCGGACGATTCCCAGCCCGGCGTCGAAGTCCTCCCAGCGCACACTGACCAGTTCGGAGACGCGCATTCCCGTGGCATAGAGCACCTGGAACATCGCCCGGTCGCGCAGCCCGGCCGAGGTGGAAGGATCGGGTTGCTCCAGCAGCTTTTCGATCTCGCCGGCGGCCAGGTACTTCGGCAGCGCCTGCGCCAACCGCGGCGAATCGATCTGCGCCGTCGGATCCTGCTCGACAT
>JASHQD010000189.1 GCA_030037755.1 Terriglobia bacterium | reverse complement strand
GCGGGCCACCAGCATGACGCCCAGATTGATCATGAGGACGGCCGCGACTGCCGCAGACTGGCCGTGGCGCACCGCCATCCAGATGACGGGAAAGAAAAGCACGTAGAGAGGTTGATACCGGACCGCGGGACCGAAACCGAAGACGAGCCAGATGGCCAGGACGATACAGGCAAGCTCGAGGGCGGCCTCGAGCACCCCCCGCAGCCCTTTCTCCCAGGGATAATGTGTCGAAGCCAGGGACGCAGACTTTCTCGCGCCTAGAAATCCGTCCAGGCGGGGCGCCACGTAGAGCAGCAGGAACGGCGCGAAGGAAGCGACCGAGATCGAGTCGCCGAGCCACCAATTGAACACGGCCTTGGCGAAATCCGGCCGTCCAACCAGCCCGTCGCCAAACATGGCCAGCACGCCGATCACGGCCGCCGGCAATTCACCTACGACCAGAAACAGCGCCAGGCCTCCGACGTCCCGCAGGCGGCTGAACCTGGGGTCAAGATGCCAGACGTTGCGCAGCCAGACGACGCCAGCCATGTACGCCAGTGCCATCGCGGCGATGCCCGGAAGTCCCGCCCAGGAAAACAAGCCGCGATGGTAGTTGAAAACCGCAGCCGTGGCCCCGGCGAAAACCACCACCGGAACATACTTCATGCCGCCCCAAACCAGAATGGCCAGGCACAAGCCCGCCGGCAAATACCAGGCCGGAGTTCCGGCCCGCATTCGGAAGGTGGTGGACGCCAGGTCCAGGAGCATGAAAACCGCCCAGAACCCGGCCTGCACGGCGAATTGTCGGGAGAGATTCTGGCGGACCAGATGGGTGGGGCGAGTTGCTCCCGCCGGACTCACAGCAAGGGACAAGCCGGGTTCAGCAGGCTTCGGCATCTTAAGCTCGCTGCCGCTCGAGTAGGTGAAGAGCGTAAAAGAGCAAAGAAAACAGAGAATAAGTGCGATTGCCAGCGGATGCCATGTGGAGTATACATCAGTGTCATGAAACGCTCAAAGGTTCATCAGCCCACGGTGCGGGTGTTGTTCGGGAGCGCGGGCATCCTGCCCCTTTAGAATTAGGGGCACAGGGCGCAATGCCGGGTAGCCGGTCCTGCAACCTGCGCCTGACCCTGGGGGGTCGAGCAACAGCGCGGCAGCGGCTGCTAAAAAATCGGTTGCGTTTCGCCTTGTCTCGGGTCATGATCACCACACGGCATGGGGGGTGCTGAATCTCCCCTAATAACGATCACGGAAACGAAGGAGTTAGTACCATGGCTCGATCGCTTAGGTTGATCTTGGCTGTGCTCGTCGTGTGTTCATCCGCGATAGCACAGGACAAAAAGATGGTCGCGGTGATGGACTTCGATTACGGAACGGTCAGGTCCGAAGTGCAAGCGTACTTTGGGACCGATCAGGATGTCGGCAAAGGAATATCGCTTCTGCTCGAACAGAAGCTCGTCCAGGACGGCAAGTACAGGGTGATTGACCGCAACACCATGGACAAGATTCTTAAGGAACAGAACTTTTCGAACAGCGACCGCGTGGACCCCACCAGCGCGGCGAAGATCGGGCACATTCTCGGCGTGAGCGCCATCATCGTCGGCAGCATCACGCAATTCGGGCGGGATGACAAGCACATCGGCGGCGGCGGCGGCGGCTACGGGCTTGGAAAGGTCGGTCTCGGCGGCCTGCATAAGAATGACTCCAAGGCCGTGGTGAATGTCACCGCCAAGCTGGTCGACGTGAACACGGCGGAGATCCTGGCGGTGGTAACGGGCTCGGGTCAGTCCAAACGCAGCGGATTCGGGTTCGGCGGTGGCGGCGGCGACTGGCGCGGCGGCGGCGGCGGAGCCGTCGATATGGGCAGCAGTAATTTTGGCAATACGATCCTCGGCGAGGCAGTGAATGCGGCCGTGGCCGATACGGGCCAACAGCTTGACGACAAGGCCGCTTCACTTCCCACGGTGAAAGTCCAGGTCTCGGGATTGGTGGCTGACGTGACCGGGAATACCCTGGTGCTGAATGTCGGCAGCAACGGCGGCGTCAAAGTGGGCGACCAGCTGTCGATTTCCCGGAAAGTGAAAGATGTGAAGGACCCGTCCACCGGAGCGGTGATCAAGACGATCACGAACCAGCTGGGCACGGCGACCGTGACGGAAGTCGACGCGGGCTCGTCAACGGCGACGTTCAACGGCACCGGCACTCCGCAGGTCGGCGACGTCGTAAAGAGCCAGTAGCCTGCTTTTGCGTGAGAACTCAGGGGGGCGGCTCTCGTGGCCGCCCCGGCGCCAGATCGGCCGGACGCCTGATGACGGCCACGTCATCGCGAGCTCAGCGCTCGCAGGTATCCCCGGGCTTTATGCCCGGCAGGCCTGCGGGCCGGCGCCCCAAAATCCATCATAGCCTCACATCTAGGCTAGAATCTGCCCAGGTCCGCCGTTCCGGCGGAACACTCCTCCCGTGCTAGAATTGATTCGGAAAATGGCAGTCGTTCACCTCGTCGCCACGGAGCAAATCTATGCCTGACGCCCGCTTCTCGGTCCTGATTCTTGCCGCCGGAAAAGCCACGCGCTTCAAGTCGGAGCGCTCCAAGCTTCTTCATCGGCTGGCGGGAAGACCGCTCGGCGAGTACGCTCTCCGGGCGGCGTTTGCCGCCGGTCCGGAGCGGGTCTACATGGTGATCGGACACCAGGCGGAAGCGGTTCGCGAGGCGTTTGCGCGGCCCGGGCTTACCTTCATCGAGCAGAGCGAGCAACTCGGGACAGGGCATGCCCTGATGATTTCGCGCGATGAGCTGGCGCGTTCCACCAGCGACGAATTGGCAGTGCTGGTCGGCGATGCGCCGCTCGTTTCACCCGGGACACTCCGGAATCTGGTGGAGAGCCACCGGCGAAGCCGGGCTGCCGTGACCATATTGACCATGCGCCTGGACAATCCGCACGGCTACGGACGCATTGTGCGCGGGCGAGACCGGCGCGTGCAGCGCATCGTGGAGGAGAAAGCCGCAACGCCGCGCGAGCGGCGCATTGAGGAGGTCAGTTCCGGTATTCTCTGCTTCTCGCGCCCCAGGCTGCTCAGCGCGCTCGATCGCCTTACGGACAAGAATCCACAAAAGGAGTATCTGCTGACCGATCTGGTTGCGATCCTGGTCCGGGCGCGCCAGCGCGCCGAAACGGTGCCGGTCGCCGATCCGCGCGAGGTGCTGGGCGTGAACGACCGGGTGGAACTTGCGGCTGTGGAGCGGATCCTGCGCCTGCGCAAAGCGCATGCGCTGATGCGGGACGGAGTGACCATTGTGAATCCCGAATCCACCTACATCGACGATGGAGTGACCGTGGGCCCCGACACGATTATCGAGCCGGGCGTCAGCCTGCTAGGCTCCACAACGGTAGGATCCGGCTGCCTGCTGCGGCCCTATAGCACCATTACCGATTCGACGCTTGCCGACCGTGTGACCGTGCGGCCCGTATGCGTGATCTCGGCTTCCGAGGTCGGCTCCGACGCCATGGTCGGTCCTTTCGCCCACGTGCGTGACGGCGGTGAAATCGGGCCCGAGACGCGCATCGGCAACTTCGTGGAAGTTAAGAAGTCGCGTGTTGGACGCGGCAGCAAGGCGGGGCACCTGACCTATCTTGGAAATACCGACCTCGGCGAGCAAGCCAATATCGGCGCCGGGACCGTGACCTGCAACTACGACGGCGTCAGGAAGCTGCCCACCTACATCGAAGACGGCGTTTTCATCGGCAGCGGAACCATGCTGGTCGCACCCGTTCGGGTGGGCCGCGGAGCGTACGTTGCCGCGGGATCGACCATCACACAGGACGTGCCGCCCGGCGCGCTCGGCATCGGCCGGGCGCCCCAGGTCGTCAAGCCAGGATGGGTCGAGGAGAGGAAGCGCAAGCTGGCCGGCAAAGAAAAGAAGGGCGGAATGGAGGGATCGGCTTAAATCGTTTGTTTCTTGAAGCTTTGCGTCATTATTACATTGAAGCTGGTAAATTAGCGCAGGGTGCGCGGGTTTAGCTCTATTGAACGAGGGCCGTTAATCCGTTCTCTGCGCACCGATTTCGGACTATTTTTGGAGTGGCAGCAAGCGTGCTCGCGGCAATGCCGGACAAGCAAGGACCTACCCCGGAATTGCAGGAGCCTCGCTTGGGAATAGGACGAAGGAGGGAAGAATCATGGCGATAGACGAAATTTCGCGGCCCGAACGTATCGAGGTTCGCCAATCGAGTGGCCCCTGGGTATTGGTTTTTGTAGTCCTGGGACTGCTCGTCATAGGTGAGGTCTATGCCCTCACCAAACTGGGATCGATAAACTCCATCGAGGCGCAACAGAATAGTCTGAAGGCGCAGATGGCCCAGGTGAATGACCAGGTGACGGCCAAGCTGGCCAGCCTGGAAGATGCCAACGCGCAACAACTCGACGCGCTGCGCAGCGAACTAGATGCCACCTCAAAGCAGATGAAAACGGGTTCTGGAAGCGCATCTCTGGCCCGCACACGCCACCTGCTGGCGGACCTGCAAAGGAAGGAGGACGCCGAGAACGCCGCCCTCCAGCAACAACTCGCGCAGGATCGCGACCAGACGTCGCAGCAAATCGCGACGGTAAACCAGAACGTTTCCAATACCCAAAACGATCTCGGCACCACCCAGAAGACGGTCGACACCTTGAAGAACGACCTCGGCATGGCGCGGAGCGACATGGGTACGCTGATTGCGCGTAATCACGACGACATCGAGACTCTGCGCAAGCTCGGCCAGCGCAACTACTACGAATTCACCATCAGCAAGAATCAGGAGCAGACAGTCGCCGGCGTCGGCCTGGTGCTGAGGAAGACCAATGTGAAGAACCACCGCTTCAATCTCAATCTCGTGACCAACGACATGCAGATTCCGAAGAATGACCGCACCGTGGACGAGCCGATCTTCTTCACGACCGGGACTTCGAAGGCCTACTTCGAGCTGGTGGTCAACCAGGTGAGTAAGGACCAGGTCACCGGATACATCAGCACGCCGAAGTTCTCCCAGCCCGAGCTGGCGGCGGCGCAATCGTCATCGGGTTCAGGGCAATAAGACACTCCAGGCGGACGCGCCGCTCGGGCGCCGTGTCGCTCTCATCACGCCCCTCGTCGATCAGGCGCAGAATGTCGCGCCGGGCGAGGGGCGTTTTCATTTTTCGCCGGGTGCGTCCCGGCGCATGTCATGACGTGGCCGGGGCGCTGTAGAAGGTAAGCTGAGAATCTCCATGGCGAATCGAGCGGCGCCGCCGAATTCTGCCATAGGTTTCTTCCAGAAGCACGTGCCGCGAGTGCTCGGCGATTATCATCGAGCCGGGCGCAAGCAGGGACGAACGTCCGAGCTGCCGCAGGTTCCTGTGGTATTCAGCGATTTTCGCGTAAGGCGGGTCCAGAAAGACGTAGTCAAAGGCTGTTGCCTCCTGCGCGAGCCGATCCAGGGCCTTTTCGAGCGGCGATCCGATCAGGAGCACCTGGCTTGTCGCGCCCAGAGTCTCGAGGTTCCGCCGGATCAGCTCCTGCGCGCTGCGTTGGCTTTCCACAAGCACCACTTCGGACGCGCCGCGGCTCAGCGCTTCCAAGCCGACGGCGCCGCTGCCGGCGTAGCCGTCCAGAAATCGCGAGCCGCGAATCGACGGGCCCAGCACGTCGAACAAGGTCTCTCGCATCTGGTCCGAGGTCGGACGCAGATCCGCGCCTTTGAGCGATCGCAGCCTGAATCCACGATATGTGCCGGAAATGATCCTCATGCTTGTTGTTGCCTGACGCCTCTGAACTTCTACGCGGCTACCGAAAATCGAAACTCGAAAATAGAAACTCGCCTGGAGTCGGTTCCTCCGTAATCGAGTTTCGAGTTTCGGTTTTCGATTTTCGAATTCCGATTTTCGTTAGCTCCCGGCGATGCACATAAACTTGCGACGATCGTTTGACAATCGGCAATCGCCAATCGTCAATCGGCAATCATGCCACGCTGGCCAGGCCATAGCGCCTCCGCCAGATGCTGCGCAGATAGGTGGTGTACCTTTCCAGCTCCTCGGCGGAGGGCGGCGCCGCGATGAATTTCTCGGCCTCGCTGCGCGCCCACTCCAGGATCTTCTGGTCGCGCAGAAGATTCGCCACGCGAAACGCCGGAATACCCGATTGCCGCGTCCCGAAGAACTCGCCCGGCCCCCGAATCTTCAGGTCCATTTCAGCGATGCGAAAGCCGTCGGTGGTTTCCACCAGGGCGCGTAGTCGCTCGTCCGCCACTTCGGTTCGCGGTTCACCGGCCAGGAGAAGGCAGTGCGATTTCGCGCGGCCTCGCCCGATGCGCCCGCGAAGTTGATGCAACTGTGCCAGGCCGAAGCGGTCCGCATGCTCGATCATGATAACGGTCGCCGAGGGCACATCAACACCGACTTCGATCACGGTGGTGGAGACCATGATCGGTGTCTCGCCGTTCTTGAACGCCCTCATGGCGCTTTCTTTCTCGGCGCTGGCCAGCCGGCCGTGCAGCAATCCGACCTTGAATTCGGGGAAGACGGCGGACGCAAGCTGCTGATGGCCCTTGACAGCCGCCTGCACATCCAGCTTTTCGGACTTCTCGATCACGGGGTAGACCACGTAAGCCTGCTCGCCGGCCCGGACGCGCTCGCGAATAAACTCGTATGCGCTCCTGCGGTCGCGCTCATGAAGCAGGCGCGTCTCGATGGGGGCGCGGCCGGGCGGCAATTCATCGATCACGGAGGTTTCCAGGTCGCCGTACAGGGTCAATGCGAGGGTGCGCGGGATCGGCGTCGCGGTCATGACCAGCACGTCGGGCGGCACTCCTTTGCGGATGAGTGTATAGCGTTGGATCACCCCGAACCGGTGCTGCTCATCCACGACCACCAGCCCGAGCTTCGCGAATTCAACGTCCTGCTCGATCAGGGCGTGCGTGCCGATGATCAGGTTGATTTCGCCGTCCGCCAGCCGCCGCTTCACCTCAGTCTTGTCTTTGCCGCGGCGGGCGCTGGTCAGCAGGTCGACCTGGTAAGGCAGCGGCGCCAGGAGTTGCTTCATGTAGAAGTAGTGCTGGGTGGCCAGGATCTCCGTCGGCGCCATCACCGCCACCTGATAGCCGTTATCGATCGCTACGATCGCGGCCTGCAGCGCCACGATCGTCTTGCCGGAGCCCACGTCGCCCTGCAGCAGACGGTTCATCGGCCGCGGCGCGCGCATGTCTTCGACGATTTCGCCCAGCACCCGCTTCTGCGCCGCTGTGGGACGAAAAGGCAGGATGCGCTTCACCGCTTCGTGCGCCGTTTTCGACGTTCGGAATGAAATCCCCACGCGCGACTTCATCTTGCGCTGCCGCAGCAGAAGGCCGGCGCTGGTGTTGAAGAACTCCTCAAAGATCAGCCGGACCTGGGCAGGCGTGCGGAAGTTCAGCAGAGTATCGAGAGGCGTATCCTTTTCCGGAAAATGCGACCGCAGCAGCGCGGTAGCCCGATCGGGCAGCTTCGCGCGGGCGCGCACCGATTCGGGCAGGCTGTCGCTGAATTCGCCGGCGAGCGCTTCCAGGCCGGTCCAGACCAGGCGCCGCACCACGCGCGGCGTAAGGCGCCCGATCGATTCGTAGATCGGCACCACGCGGCCCACTTCCAGCGACTCGCCGCCGGCCCCAGGTTCGTCCACCAGAATCTCGAACTGAGGTTGGACCATCTGGATGCGGGCGCCGTACCGGTCATGCTCTGCTTTCCCATAGAAGAAGACTCGCTGGCCCTGATGGAATACTTTGTTGCGCTCGAGGTAGACCGCGTTGAACCAGATGCAGCGGAGCATCCCGCTTGCGTCGCGCGCGGACAGATCGAAGATGTACGTGCCGCCCCGGGTGCGGGTCAGGCCGGCCGTCAGCACCTCCACCAGGACGGTGGTCACTTGCCCCGGCACGAGGTTGCGCACTGCGGTCAGCCGCGATCGATCTTCATAGCGGAAAGGAGTGTAGTAGAGAAGATCCTCCACGGTGTGGATGGCGCGGCCTCGGAGCATCTCGGCGCGCGCCGGTCCCACGCCCTTCAGATACTTCACCTCGGTATCCAGAGTCAGGTGAGCGGGCATTTCATTTCCCGATGATCGATTATAGCCGCAGCGCCGCGGCCGTCACGCGGCTCGCGACGATTTTCGTCCTGTGCCCCGCTCCTGAACTCCAGGCTCTCCGTGTCGTCGGCCTCCAAAGCCTCAACCCAGCGCGGCTTGCCGCAACCCAATTCGCCAAGTGGCCAGTGGCGAGAGGCGAGTGGCTAGTGGCGAGCCCCCAAATCTTCGCGGCAGGGGACGAAAGTGGGTGTTCGTGACACAGAGGCCAGAGAGGCTCTGTGAACCCTGTTTTCGAGGCATTGTCGGCGTCGAGATCACGGAGAACTGCCCGGCCGGTTGCGGCACGCGGCCGCGCTCTGAACTCAAGATTACGAGAAATTAATTTGCCTTCGCTGCGTTGCTGCGACAAAATCAGCGCTGGACCGGATTCCGCGCGCTCCTGCGCGTGACCATCGAGTCCAAAGGCACGTCTACGGAATCCGGCGGCGCGCTCGTCTGAAACTTGCTCGCGCCAAATCACAAGGCACGCTCTGAACTTCAGGAGGAATCGTGAAAACGAGAAGGATTCCAGCGTTTTTCCTGCTTCTCATCTCGGGCGTGTTTGCCCTGTTGGCAGTTTCGCGCGCCCGCCACGCCTTTGCGGCGCAGTCAGGCGACTATCACCTGATCAAGAAGGTCACACTCGGCGGCGACGGTTTCTGGGACTACCTCGGGATTGATCCTGACGGGCGCCACCTTTTCATCTCGCACTCAACACACGTGATGGTCGTAGACGCTGACTCCTACCAGGTGGTCGGCGACATCCCCGATACCCAGGGCGTGCATGGTATCGCCGTAGCCCCCGAGTTCGGCCGCGCATTCGTCAGCGACGGCGGCGCGTCGCAGGTCACAATCTTCGATCTCAACACGCTCAAGACCATTGGCACGGCTAAGACCCAGCCGGGCCCGGATGGCATCATCTACGACCCCGGCTCGAAGCGCGTCTTCACCTTCAACGGCCGTTCGAGCAGCGCCACCGCCATTGATGCCAAGACCGGAGACGTGGCCGGGAGTATCGATCTCGGAGGCGACCCGGAGTTCGCCGCGGCTGACGGCGAAGGCCACGTCTACAACAACCTCGAGGACAAGAGCATCGTTCTCGAGATCGACTCCAAAAACCTCAAGATTCTTAATCGATGGCCGCTGGCGCCTTGCGAGAGTCCTTCCGGCATGGCCATCGATCGGGAACATCGGCGCCTGTTCGTCGGCTGCCATAACAAGCTGATGGCCGTCATGGACGCGGACAGCGGCAAGGTGGTTGCGACGGTGCCGATCGGGGAAGGTGTGGACGCCAATCGCTTCGATCCCGGCACCCAGCTTGCCTTCGCTTCCACCGGCGACGGCCATATCACCGTCGCCCACGAAGACTCGCCGGACAAGTACACGGTGGTCGGGACCGTGGATACACAACGCGGCGCGCGGACCATGGAAGTTGACCCCAAAACCCACAACCTCTTCACCGTAACCGCGGAATTCGGCCCGATGCCTACCGACGTGAAGCCTGGCGAGCGCCGCCGTCCGCCGATCGTTCCGGGCTCGTTCGCGCTGCTGGTATTTGGGCAATAATGGCTGTCGCTCACGCGCGCTGTAGCGGCGGTTCGCGCGCTGTAGCGGCGGTGTCCTCACCGCCGCAGTGAGCGAATGGTCTGGACGCGGCGGTAGGGACACCGCCGCAGTGAGCGATGGTCTGGACGCGGGGGTGGGGACACCGCCGCAGTGAGCGATGGTCTGGACGCGGCGGTGGGGACACCGCCGCTACAGTGCGGCACCGCTGCGTGGTATACTAGCCCGAGTGGCGGCCCCGATGGCTGCATTGCACAAGTAAGTACGGGGGCGCGTAGCTCAGTTGGGAGAGCGCGGCGTTCGCAACGCTGAGGTCGAGGGTTCGAATCCCTTCGCGTCCACCATTTCCTCCCCGTCTACCAGATTCAGAATCCCAGCATTGGAATTTCCTGCTGATTCAGGCATTTTGCGTGAGTCGCGCTCGCTCCAGACCCTTTTCGGCGCCGCCGCCGAATCCCGTCCAGGTGTACGTTCTAACGTGTCACGTGCAAAATTTTCTCTTTCCAAGCATTGCGCTGTAGGAAACTTGGATCGGTTTACCGGCTCGGTCCCCGACAGTCCGGCGCGTTGGCACCCCGTCTTTACGGGCACTTTTGGCCATCAAGGTCAGTTACCAAGTGATAAGAGCGGCACCGCCGCATTTGGCACTTAACGTGCTAGGTTTCAGGCGATGGGAAGACTATGGGAAGCGCAAGGTAGGGACTAGCATGAGCTACAACGTCGAGAGCAACCTCACGGCAGGGGAGTTGATGCCCCCGAGGCTAAGGCCCGAGGACGGGTCGCTGGCATGGTATCAGGTCGTGGGAATCGAGTTCATCCTGTTCGCCGCTATTGTTGTGCCGCTGCTGTGCGGTGCTTTGCTTGCCCGCTAGCGCCATCCCAAGAAACCCCGAATCGCCATCTACCCCCAACTGTATCCGGCAATCGAAGGATGCCGGAATGGCGCCCGCCGGCAACGAGTCTGGATCCAGAACTAACAAGACCACAAAGGAGCGTAGAAAGATCAGCCCTTCGCCGCCTTCTTTCGCTCCGCCCATCGTTTCTTCATCATTTCCGAAATCTTCCTCCTGGCTGCAGGGCTCATGGTGCGCTTGCGTGCGCCGCCACCCGCGTTGGTCGACCCCGGAGGCCGCCCCCGCCTCCGGGCGCTTCCTTCCAACGCTTCGATTGCCCGATCGAGCCTGTCTCTTTCTTCTTTCAACTGACTGACGATGCTTTCCAGTGCCAAGGGTAAGTCTCCTCTCGGTGAGTTAGTGGAGCGAGTTGTGCCCTAGGCCAGCCTATCTGTTTGCTCTCTGATGTTCAACCTTATTCTGAAAAACAATTTACGAACCCGTACTGCTGTAGTTAAGAACCCCGCGGTCCCAAATGATGCAAGCTAATGCAAAAAAGCCGGTGGCTACCAGCGGCACCAGATGAAAGTAAGTGTTGAATTGAAAGCGATGCAGAAAATGAGTAGTGGGGTAAAACGAGGCGAAGCCGAAAGGAATGATCCAACTGAGCATGAACTGGATGAAGACATTATAAATCGTCAGCGGATACCGTCCAAAGGTCAACATATTGAATACGGGAGGCACGATGCCTACCCGGTCTTCGAACCAGAAGGACACCGCCGTCAGGATCAAAAAGACGGAGAGATAGATCACCGATCCGCACAGAACCACAACGGGTAGCCATGCGTAGTCGGACGGCGTCCAGTGGCCGCCCACCCGGCGCGCGGCAATGGTGAGCACGGCAAACCCGGTCACTACTTCCTGCAACGACTCGATGCGGAATTTCTCAAACAGGACCTGAAAAAGCGTGTTGATGGGCCGCAGCAGAATCCGGTCGAAACGGCCTTGGATGATGTAAATGTCGCCGAACTCGTAGAGGTTCCAACTTATGACGTTGAAGAAGCCGAGGGGCAGCAGGGAAAAGGCATAGAGGAAGAGGATCTCGTCGAACGACCATCCTTGCAGGCGGGGAATCTTGGTGAAGAGAACGAAGACGAAGCCGAATCCGATCACCGTAGCTGCCATGGAAGAAAAAAAAGCGATGAAGAAATCTGCCTTGTACGCCAGGCGCACTTTGAAGTATTGCGCGAAATAGAGGCCGAAAAGGCGAAGGTGGCGTTTCATTGTCGGTCGTCGGTTAACGGTTGCTGGTTGCCGGTTGTTGGTTATTGGTTGTCACTGCAATTATTTGGTTAACAAGTTTCTTCTTAGATTTGGAGCTTGACCGCCTACTGGGTGCCGTCCACCGCCTCCTGGCCGCTGCCTCCTGCCGGCCGTCAACCGGCTACCACCTGCCGCCGGCCGTCAGCCGCCCTGGATCGTGATCTTACGCGTCGACCATCGCCACATCGCGTGTCCGAATGCCATGAGGGCCACGACCCAGAACAACTGGACGCCCAGAGCGCGCAGCATCGCCAGGCCCCGCAGCTTGCCGAGGTAAAGCAGCACGGGAACGTAGCTGATGTATTGGAACGGCAGCACGGCCAGCACCTGCTGCGCGGCATGCGGGAAGAACGAGATGGGCAGCAGCAGCCCGGAAAATAATTCGAGCAGAAAGTATTTTGCGCGTAGCAGACCGAGGATCGACTGCAGCCGGATGGCCAGCGTGCCCACGGCGAAGTTGATCCCCGCCACGATGAAGAAGCTCAGCACTACGCTCCAGAAAAACGCCACGAACGACGTCCAACCGGCCGGCCAACGCAGCGGATAAACCAGCAGCAGAACCAGCGCCGTGGGCGCGGTCAGCAGGGCCAGGCGGAAGACCGCCTCGCCGAACGCCTGCGCCACGTACATGGACTGGACGTTCACTGGCTTGATCAAGTCCATGGCCAGCTTGCCCTCGAGGACCTGCTGCGCCATGTCCTGATCGATGTTGTTGAAGTAGAACGAGCGGATGATCCAGCCGACGGCGATATAGGTCAGGATCTGGCTGAAATCGAAGCCTTCGATCTTCTCGCCGTGGGCAAAAATCGCCTTCCAGATGAAATAGTAGACGGCGACGTAAATAAAGTAGGTGACGATGCCCGTGTAGTAGCGTAAGCGGTAGGCGAGCGTATTCACGAAGCCCACCCGCATGAACTGCACGAAGACGCGGACCGCGCGGGCGGCGGGCTGAAAGCCAGATTCTACAGGGCGACGACTTTGTTCGCTTTCGGTCTTCATTCCGAACACGCCAGATCCGTTCAGCGCCGGCACTCTTGACTGTCGACTGAAGAAGTATATCGTACCGCCCATAAGAGCATCTGGGACTGTAAGCTGTGGACTGTAAACTGTCGACTCCGTCATCCTCTGCCGGGTATTTTTTACACTTTTTCCTTCAAGTTATTGAAGACACGGCCCAAATAAAGTTTCTCACTTTTCTCACTTTCACCCACCGTCCCAAATTTCGGGACCACAATTATTGTGTCGGCTTTTCGGTGCCGACGATTTTGTCGGCATCGGCCAGATACGGCCGCGGAGTAATCCCCAGGCGCACGCGAGGATCATTGGAATGAACCGGCAGGGCGAACCGCTGCGGCAGGCCATCGATCGCAAGATGCGATTTAGCTCTACTCTACTGAAAACGATAGGCTTAGACCCTTGCTTCCGAAAGCGTCCGAAATGCGCGAAAAACGACCCTCTCACGAAGCCGGAATGTAACGTTGAATGAATAAGATACAAGGCGAGCGGCCAAATCATGCCAATGATTCACAAAAATACGCTTCACCCTCATTCCACTGATAATGCTGGATTTAGTCGACGATCGGGTGGCCGGAAACGTGGGAAATGCGTGAAAAAAAACATCCACGGCCTAAGCTGGAATGTGACGTCGAATGAATAACTTAGCTCAAAAACGGGGGCTACACCCAAAGCTGGAATGTCCTTTAGATTCATCAAAACGGGGGCTACAGCGAAGTGCGAAAAGGCGCAGTTTTTGCAGTTTTGATGCGAAAAAGAGCCACTTTCGTACAAGGTTCGGAGCACGGAGGTCGGAGTTTCTCAGTTCGAGGTTTGGAGTTCGGCGTTTCGAGTTTCGCGAATTTCGAGTTTTCGAATTTCGAGTTTCGAGTCTAACTCCGAACTTCGAACCCCGAACTCCGAACCTTGGAGTCGCCTCTCGAGGTTGACCGCCGAACCGGCACTCGGCTAGGATGAGCATAGATTGGATACAGAACCGTTGCCCGCTCCCGCAATCCCTGATATCGGCCTTGCAGCCCTGCGTTCTGCTCAGGCGGAGGAGCGTCTAATCGCGTTATGAAAATTGGCGAAGTGAAAGCCAGTGTCCCCGTTCCCAAGGGCGTGGAAGCCCTGATCGGGGTCCTGGACGCGAACCTCAAGCTGATGGAGCGATACTTCCAGGTATCGGCGCACCTGGACGACGACACGCTGGAGATCGAGGGGCCGGCAGAGAACGTGCAGCGGACCGAGCGCGTGGTGCAGGACTACACCGACCTTGTCGAGGGCGGAGCGCGCTTCGAAGCCTCGGACGTGCAGTCGTTCCTGCGCATCCTCTCCGAGGATCCCACGAGCACGCTGAGGGGTCTCGCGGAAGCGGGCCGCCCGCGGGCGCTCGGCAAGAAATCGATCAGTCCGAAGAGCCTGAACCAGCAGCGTTACGTGGACGCCATCGAGCGCTACGACATGGTGTTCGGGATCGGGCCCTCGGGCACGGGCAAGACGTATCTCGCCATCGCCATGGCCGTGGACGCGCTGCTCGGCCGCGAGGTCAGCCGGATCATCCTCGCGCGCCCGGCGGTCGAGGCCGGCGAGAGGCTAGGATTCTTGCCTGGAACGCTCGAGGAAAAGGTCAACCCGTACCTGCGCCCGCTTTACGACGCCCTCTACGACGTGCTCGATCCCGACCGCGTGGAACGCCATCTCGAAAAGGGCGTGATCGAGATCGCGCCCATCGCTTTCATGCGCGGGAGGACGCTGAATGACGCCTTCGTGATCCTCGATGAGGCGCAGAACACCACCAGCGAACAGATGAAGATGTTCCTCACGCGTCTGGGCTTCAATTCGAAGGCGGTGATCACCGGCGACGTGACGCAGGTGGACCTGCCGAACGGGCGCCGGTCCGGCCTCGCGGAGGCGGTGGAGATCGTATCGCGCGTGGAAGGCATCAGCTTCGTCTATTTTACCGAGCGCGACGTGGTGCGGCACAGCCTGGTGCAGCGTATCATCCGGGCCTATGAAGAGTTCGAAAGCTCCCGGCAGATGAAGTTGAAGACGGTGCCCGCCAACGGCGCTGCGGAGAGCGAGGCCGCTCCCGAATAGTCCTTCTCTGGCGCGCCGTCCGGCGCAGGTTCCTCCCATGGTGATCAACCGGCAGGACAAACTGAGAATTGACGTGGCTCGAGCCCGCGCCTTCGCGGCCCGGCTTGCGGGCGAACTGAGGCTTGGCGCGCGTCACTTCAACGTCTGTTTTGTGGACGACGATGCGATCCGCGAGCTGAATGGCGCGTTTCGCAACAAGCCATACGCGACCGACGTGCTTTCATTCGCCTGGAACCCGGCCTGTCGCGACGAGAGCTGTAGCGGCGGTGTCCCCACCGCCGGGCCGGATGTGAGCTGTAGCGGCGGTGTCCCCACCGCCGTCCGGGATGTGAGCTGTAGCGGCGCTGTCCTCAGCGCCGTCCGGGATGTGAGCTGTAGCGGCGGTGTCCCCACCGCCGGGCGGGATGTGAGCTGTAGCGGCGCTGTCCTCAGCGCCGTCCGGGATGTGAGTTGTAGCGGCGCTGTCCTCAGCGCCGTCCGGCATGAGGGCGGTTTCGGCGGTGAGGACACCGCCGCTACAGAACACGAATTCGAGAATTTTCTCGGCGATGTCGTGATCTCCGTCGAGACCGCGCAGCGCAATGCGCGTGCCGAAAGCCACTCGACCGCTGCCGAGATCCGCTGGCTGATCCTGCATGGCGTCTTGCACCTGCTGGGCATGGATCACGAAGTGGACAACGGCGAGATGGTAGCTCGGGAACTTCAGCTTCGTGCCCGCCTCGGCTTGAACGGATCGCATGGCGAGCACAAGACGCGCGGCGGCTCGCCGGCGCGCCCGGCCACGGGGCGAACGGTGCGCCGGCAACCTGCTAGCCGTGCAAGACGGCCGGGATCGGTCCCACTATGACTTCGAATGTCTGGATTTATGTCGCCGGGATTGCGGTGCTGGCCGTGCTGGTTGCGCTGAGCTCGCTCGCCTCGTACCTTCGCCTGCTCATGCGGCGCCTCACGCCCGTGGCAGCGCGCAAGGTCTTTCCATCTCCGGCTGACGGCCGGATGTTTGTTGACCGCGAGCGCATCGGAATCTCCATTTCTTCGCTGCACGGCGCTTTCATGGCGTCGTTCGCGGCGGGGCTGGCGCTGCTCATCTTCAGCCAGCGCCCTGACAGCGTCTGGATCGATCTGGGCACCACGCTTTTGATCGTTCTGGGCGTCATTGCGGTATTCGATCAATTGATTCCTTTCATCCTGGTCGCGCGCCATGACGAGCCGGAGACGATTCTGCTGCAGTGGGGACGCGTGCTGCATGCCAGCGTCAGGCTGGCGGTGCCACTCACTTTTCCGATCCTCGTTTCGACCACCATCAACCGCCTGCTCGAGGCCGATGAGCCTGCCGAAGAGCCCGCGACGCCGCAGGAGGATTTGCAGGAACTGCTGGAAGTCGGGGCGCAGGAGGGGCTGATCGCCAAGGAAGAAGGCGAGATGCTCCAGTCGGTTGTCGAATTCGGAGACAAACAGGTGCGCGAGGTTATGACGCCGCGTCCCGAGATAGCCGCCATCGAGATCGACGCCTCCATCGAGGATCTACGGGCGCTCTTTCGCCAGAAGCGCCACACGCGTCTCCCGGCTTATCGCGACACCCTGGATCAGATCGAAGGAATCATCAGCATGGGCGACCTGATGGAGTTGTCACCTGAAGCCCAGGTGCAGGCTACGCTGCGATCGCTGGTGCGTCCGGTGAAGTTCGTGCCCGAGACCAAGCGCACCAAGGACCTGCTGAAGGAGCTGCAGAATTCCACGCGGCAGATTGTGCTGGTGATTGACGAGTACGGGAGCGTCACCGGACTGGTCACCATCGAAGACTTGCTGGAAGAAATCGTGGGCGAGATTCGCGACGAAGTCGAGCCGCACGAGCGCGACATCGTGATGGAGGCGCCGAACACTTACCTGGTGGCGGGCCACACCGAACTCGCGCAGCTTGCGGAAGCCGTCGGGCGGCAGCTCGAATCGGTCGACTACTCCACCGTCGCGGGCCTGGTGCTCGCCGAACTCGGGCGCGTGCCGCTGCGCGGCGAGAAAGTGGAGACCGAAGGTTTGATCATCGAAGTGTTGGAGGCGAATGCGCGCGCGGTGCTGAAGGTGCGCGTGCGGGTCGTGCCGGAGAAGAGTGTGGCGGAAGCGGAGGCTTCTTCATCGCGGCAGAGTCGCGCCGCGAGTCACAATAGCTGACCTGCTGTAGCGGCGGTGTCCTCACCGCCGAAGTAACTGATGAGCTGGATGCGGCGGTGTCCTCAGCGCCGAAATGACTGACCTGCTGTAGCGGCGGTGTCCTCACCGCCGAAATAACTGATGAGCTGGATGCGGCGGTGAGGACACCGCCGCTACAGCGGGCAAGCCCGGCAGACTATATCTGCGGTTGAGAGCGTGATGGAGGATCAATTCAAATCGGGCTTTGTGGCCATCGTCGGCCGGCCCAACGCGGGCAAGAGCACGTTGCTGAACGCGCTGGTCGGCGCCAAGGTGTCGATCGTGACGCCCGTGGCGCAGACCACGCGCAATCGCATTCTCGGCATCGTGAATCAGCCGGGCGCGCAAGTGGTTTTCATGGACACGCCCGGCATCCACAAGCCGCTCTCGCGTCTCAACGAGCAGATGATGGCTTTTGTGCGGCAGGCCCTGGAGGAACGCGATCTCGCGATTCTGATCGTCGACGCCTCGGAGCCGTTCGGCAAGGGCGATGAATTCGTGCTCGAGCTGATCAAGCAATACTCCCCGCGCACCATCCTGGCGCTGAATAAAATCGACCGTATCGCCAAGCCCAGGCTGCTGCCGCTCATCGATCGTTACGCCAAGCTCCACGATTTCGAAGAGATCTTTCCCATCTCCGCCCAGACTCGTGACGGGCTCGACGACTTGATGAAATCGGTGGTGCGGCTGCTGCCCGAGGGCCCGCGTTATTTTCCGCCCGACCTTTACACGGACCAGCCCGAGCGGTTTCTCGCCGGCGAAATCGTCCGCGAGAAGCTCATCCGCCACACGCGGCAGGAGCTGCCGCATTCGACCGCCGTGCTGATTGAGAAATTCGAGGAAGGCGAAACCCTGACGCGGATTCACGCCACGATCGTGGTGGAGAAGGACTCGCAGCGCCCCATCGTGCTGGGCGCAGGCGGCGAGCGCATCAAGCAGATCGGCACGGAGGCGCGGCAGGAACTGGAGCGTCTGCTGCCGCCGAAGGTCTACCTCGAACTCTATGTGAAGGTGGAGCCGCACTGGCGGGATAATCCGGCCATGGTGGCGGCGCTCGACTATCGCGGCGACCAGGCGCCCTGATCGGGGTTTCAGCTATTCGCCTTGGCCTCGCCGGCCGCGATGCCGAGAGACTTCATCTTGCGGTACAGGTGGCTGCGCTCGAGACCCAGAGCTTCCGCCGTCCGGCTGACGTTTCCGCGGTTCTCATCCAGCTTGCGCAGGATGTAATCGCGCTCGTAGGCCGACCGCGCTTCCTGCAGGCTGAAGAATCCACCGGATGCCGCCGCGCTCTTCGCGCCGCTGGGATGCGGCTGCAGAACGGTGACGGGCAAATGCCGCCGCTCGATCCGCTCTCCTGGAACCATGATCGCCAGGCGCTCGATGAGATTGCGCAGCTCGCGCACGTTTCCGGGCCAGCGATATTCCATCAGCGCCTCGAGAGATGGCTCGGCCAGCCGCTTGGGACGGCGTCCGTAGGCGCGCGCGAATTCCGCCAGGAAATGATCGGCGAGCGCCGGCAGATCCTCCAGATGCTCGCGAAGCGCGGGCACGTAGAACGGGATCACGTTGAGCCGGTAGAAAAGGTCCTCGCGGAAATTCCCTTTCTGGATCTCCGCGCTCAGGTCCTTGTTGGTCGCGGCGACCACGCGCACGTCCACCGTGAGGCCGCCGGCTGAACCCACCGGCGTGAATCGCTGCTCCTCAATCACGCGCAGGACTTTCGATTGGGTGCGCAGGCTCATGTCGCCGACTTCGTCGAGAAACAGCGTGCCGCCATCGGCTTGCTCGAATTTGCCGGTCTTGTCTTCGACGGCGCCCGTGAAAGAGCCCTTCAGATGACCGAAGAGCTCGCTCTCGATCAATTCTTCCGGAATGGCGGCGCAGTTGACCTCGACGAACGGTTTCTCGCGGCGAAGGCTCATGTTGTGCAGGGCGTGCGCGACGAGCTCTTTGCCGACGCCGCTTTCGCCATACACGAGCACGCGTCCATTGGTTGGCGCGGCCATCGCCAGTTGCTGCCGCAGAGCTTTCATCGGAACGCTGTCGCCGATGATCTGCTGCCGGCCTTCGATTTCCTCGCGCAGGCTGCGGTTCTCGGCCGCGAGCGACCGTTGCTCGAGAGCGTGCCGCAGCGTGAGCAGCGTCTTGTCGATGGAGAGCGGCTTCTCGATGAAATCGAACGCGCCGAGCTTGGTGGCCCGCACTGCGGTCTCAATGGTGCCGTGGCCGGAGATCATGACGACGACGGGCGGATTCTCGAGCCTCTGGATTCGTTCCAATGCCTCGAGGCCATCCATACCGGTGAGCCAGATGTCCAGCATGACGACGTCGCAGTGCCTCGCGGCCAGCCACTCGATCGCGGCCTCGGCGCTCTCCACCGCGTCGGCCCGGTAGCCCTCGTCCCGCAGAACGGCGCCGAGCGATTCGCGTATGCCGGGCTCGTCATCGACAATGAGAACCGAATGCTTCACGGCCATAATGATCGGACTAATCGCGTATCTCCGGCTACACCGTCGAAAGCTCCACGTCAACCGCGCGCTCCACGGGCAACTCGATTACGAACCGGCTGCCAAACGGGCGATTCGCTTCCACTCGAATGTATCCGTGGTGCTCGTTGACGATGCGGCTCACGATTGCCAGACCCAACCCCGTGCCGCGTCTCTTGGTGGAGAAATAGGGGACGAACAACTTCTCCTTCGCTTCCGGCGAAATTCCCGGGCCGCTGTCCGCGACCGTCAGCTCAACCAACTCGCGATCGGGATCGAGCGCAGTGTGGACCCAGATCTCGCGTAATGAAGAATGTTCCAAGGCTTCGGCCGCGTTGTCGATCAGGTTTACCACCACGCGCTTGATCTGTTCGGGATCGGCCTGCACCCGTGGCAGCTCGGGCGCGAGGTCGCGGTGCAGCGTAATCCCGTTGAGTCGCCCGTCAAACACCGCCAGAGCTTCTTCGATGATGCTGTTCAGGGCGGAAGGAACCGGCTGCGAAGCGGGGAAGCGGGCGAAAGAAGCGAACTCATCGACGAGCGATTTAAGCGCGGCGGCTTCGCGTCCGATGAGCGAAGCGCTTTCGGCCACTGCGGCCGTCAGCTCCGGCGACGACTTGCCGCTTTCAGCACGCTCCACCAGTCGATGAATACGGTCCGCCGAGAGTTGAATCGGCGTGAGCGGATTCTTGATCTCGTGTGCCAGCCGCTGCGCCACCTCGCGCCAGGCGACGGCGCGCTGGGCGCGCAGCAACTCGGTGAGGTCCTCGATCACGACCACGAATCCACCGGGTTCCTGGCCGATCCGAATGGACGAAACCGTGAGGGCGACGGTGGCGCTTCGGCCGCCGAGGTCCAACTCCATTTGCCGGCTGACCACTCCCTGCCTCGAAGCGCGGCGCAGCAGGCGAACGATTTCGCGGGCGTCGTCCGGCGAAAACAAATCGCCCAGCTGCTCGGCCGCCCTCACGCGCTCCTCGCCGAGCATGCTCTCGGCGGTCGAGTTCACTTCGTTGATCCGGCCACGCGCGTCTACAGATACGACTCCGGTAGGGATGTTCTCGAGGATGGCGCTCATCACCTTGGAGCGCTCTTCGAGTTCGCGGTTGGCGTGCTGCAGCGCCTGTGTGGCGCGGTCGATCGTGCGGCGGCTCTCCGTGAGTTGCGCCGTCATCTCGTTGAACGATTGAATCAGGCGGCCCAGTTCCCCGTCTGCGCGCGCCTGCACCTGGTACCCCAGATTCCCCCGCGACACCTGGTCGGTGCCTTCAGCCAGCGCCTGGATGGGCACCGTGACCTGCTTCGAAACAAACATGGCGTACCACGTCGCCGAGAAGAGCGTCACGATGGTGAAAAGGCCGAGCGCCGAGAGATCGAGCCGTTTGACGGCTCTGATCTGGCGATGCAAGGCGTCATAGTAACGCGCTTCCAGTTCGATCTGTTCCGCCCGTTTCTGAAGATCGATGGGCAGCTGGAGCGTTCCGACGACGATGCCGAGCACCTTGCCGGTCTCGTCCGTGAGCTCCTGCGCGCCGATAAAATAGTCCTTCCCTTCAGAGCGCCAGCGAGACGCCGCGCCTGTCGTGGCAGGAGCCGCTGAGCTGAATTGGGGAAAAATCCGGATCACGTCCGATGGCGTGGGCCCCGCTCCGCCGGAGCGCGCGATCAGCCGCCCGTCAGTGGTGCAGATCATCGCTGAAGCGAGATTTAAATAGCCCGCGCGGCGCGCCAGGTCCTGCTGAAGCCTGCTCGAGTCTTTGGACTGGATCGCCTGGATGATCCTTGGTCCGGAAGCGAGATGGGCGGCATCGTCGAGCGAGCGCTGCTGGGCGTCGGTCGCAAGCTGCTGCGAAATAGCCTCGGCGTCGCGGCGGACCGTGTCAAATGGAATCCCAAACCACTTGTCCAGGCTGCGATTCAGCAGCCCGTAAGCGAAAACGAAGAGCAGGCAAACGGGCAACAACGAAAGGCCGAGAAAAGCCACCACCATCCTGGTCTTGAACTGTGACCCGAGTTCCTGCCGGCGGCGCTCAAGGTGCAGCTTCAGTAGAATTCTGAGCAGGATGAAGCCAAAGATCACGAACGCCACCACGATGAACGTGGAAAGCGCCAGAAGCAGGATGGTCTCCGGAGCGTTCTCAGGATGAATGAACTGCAGGTTGAGAGAGCTCAGGCTCCATCCGATCGCGAACAGGATGGGCACAAAGATCAGCAGCAGGTTGCGAATCGTTTTGCGGCGCTGGAGTTTGGGATCCATCGTCAACGCTCAAGCTGCGGCTCTGCCACCACGCGGACCTCCTGCCCGCAGGAAGCTTTCCAGGGGGCAACCGCCGCAGCGAGCCTCCTGGCGCCGGCAATAGCGCTTCCCAACCTCGACCAGAAGCGCGTGAAACTCGTTGTAGACTCCCGCGTCGCGATCCAGGCTGCCGTGGATGGCTTCCTGCGCCTCGTCATAGCTCGCGTCCGGCGCAAGCAGCCCATGGCGGCCGAGAATCCTGCGAGTGTAAGAGTCGGAAACGAAGAACGGCTTGCCGCCCGCATAGAGCAGAATGGCATCTACGGTCTCTGGACCAAGTCCGGTTAACTGCAGCAGGTCCGAACGCAGACGCTCCGCCGGCTGGGAGAACATGCGGTCGAGCGATCCGTCGTGGGCGTCTTCGAGCCACCGCAGGAAGGTCTGGATTGTGCGAGCTTTCTGGCGGAAGAATCCCGCGTGACGGATCAACGACTGCAGTCGATCGGGCTTCACCGCGCGCAGACGCGCGAGGTCGATCATCCCGGCCTCGCGAAGCCGTCCGATGGCAAGCGCGGCGTTGCGCCAGGTTGTGTTCTGGGTGAGAATCGCCCCCAGGATAACCTCGAGTTGCGTCTCGGCAGGCCACCAGCCTTGGGGCCCGAATTCTGCAAGCAGCCGATGATAGTAACGGCGGAGGTCTCCATTCCGGGCCGCTGGGGCGTTCAATCTGGCAGTTGCTGGCGCGAGGCTTGGTTGTAACATGCCGCTTCCCTAGTGTAACGTGAAATTTGTACCGGAGGATCAGATGGCAATTGAAGTTGGCAAGGCAGTTGCCTTTGAGAGCAGACGCAGCTACATGCACACGATACAAGTACAGACTGGATCGCGCGTCGAATTTAAGGACGTGACGGCATCGGTCGAGAAGCTTGTGGCGGAATCCGGCGTGTCGAGCGGGATGTGCCATATCTTTACGCCTCATACTTCAGCCGCCGTGCTGGTGCAGGAGAACGACGATCCGTCGTTGCAGAAAGACCTCACCGAGTTTCTGGGCGGCCTCGCTCCTCGCGATAAAGACTACTACCACAATGATGGCAACTGCGATGCCCATCTTAAGGCAGCTTTGATCGGCTGCTCCCAGACGCTCATGGTTGAGCACGGCCGGCTGCTTCTGGGCCGTTGGCAGGGCGTGTTTTTCTGCGAGTTTGACGGTCCACGACCGCGCGATCTGCACGTCAAGATCGTGGCGGATTGAATGCCGTTCGAAACCTTGCCTGAACCTCCTGTTTCGCCACAGTCGTCGCTATGAAGAGCCTCGGTGTTTACGTTCAGATTCCTTTCTGCGCCTCGAAGTGCAGCTTCTGCAATTTCAGCTCGAAGGTGGCGCCCCAGGTTGAGCTTGATTCCTACCTGAGCAGCCTGGAACGCGAAATCCACCTGGTAGCCTCTCGGCCGCGGACCAGCGCCGGACGCGGACGCCTGATAGGGCGCGATTTGCTCGACCTCCCCGTCGATTCCCTCTACTTCGGCGGCGGCACGCCGACTCTCTTGGGCGGCGATGGCCTTCGCCGGGTCTGTGAGGCGCTGCGACAGCACTTCCGTTCTGCCGACGCGCCGGAATTCACCTTGGAGACGACCCCCGGCTCCGCGGACGAGAACCTGCTGGCCGCGTGCCGCGACCTCGGCGTGAACCGGCTGAGCATCGGCGCGCAGTCCTTCGACGATCGCGAACTGGCGAGCGTCGGCCGACTGCATTCCGGGAACGACGTCGAAAGGCAGGTGCGCCTGGCCCGCCACGCCGGATTCGAGAACATCAGCCTCGATCTCATTGCGGGTCTGCCTCACCAGACGCGCTCTTCCTGGCTGATGAGCCTCACGCGGGCGATCGAGCTCGAGCCCGAACATGTTTCGATCTATTTGTTCGAGATCGACGAGAAGAGCCGCCTTGGAAACGAGGTGCTGCGCCATGGCGATCGCTATCACGCGTCCGCGGTGCCCGATGACGAGTTCATGGCCGCAGCCTACGAGCAGGGACAGGCCCTTCTCGAGGCCGCAGGGGTGGTCCAGTACGAGATCTCGAACTTCGCCCGGCCCGGATTCGAATCGCGGCACAACCGCAAATACTGGCAGCTCGATCCCTACCTCGGCCTGGGAGCGGGCGCGCACTCGTTTGACGGATGCGCGCGATGGTCGAACACGGTTCTGACGGGAGACTACGCGGCTCGAGTGAGCCGCGGCGAAATTCCAGTGACGGAATGGCACGCCTTGACTGAATCCGAGCGCATTGAGGAATTTTTCTTCCTTGGGCTGCGCCAGCGCATTGGAATCGATCTCGGTGCTGCGCGGGAGCGCTGGGGCCACGCCGCTCTCGAGCCCTGGCAATCGCGCATCGACGTCCTGGTCCAGATGGGCGTTCTCCAACAGAGCGGCGGACCCTTGCGGCTGGCGCCCGGGCATTATCTCACTTCGAACGAGGTCTTTCAGGAATTCCTCCTCTCTCAGGACTCCGCCGGCTCGCCGCTTGCATCCGCCCTCCACTCCTGATTTCATGGACATATGGCTCAGGCGATCGATCTGCGCAGCGACACGGTCACGCGGCCCACGCCTGCCATGCGCAAGGCGATGGCGCAGGCGGAAGTCGGCGATGACGTCTATCGTGAGGATCCGACCGTAAACCGGCTGGAGGATCGGGCCGCTGAGATTCTGGGACGCGAGGCGGCGCTCTTCGTGCCTTCGGGCACGATGGCGAACCAGATCGCGATCCGGGTCCTCACGGATCTCGGTCGCGAGGTGATCTGTGAAGAGCGATCGCACATTCTGGCCTACGAGATGGCGATGATGGCGGCCTTCTCGGGGTGTCTGGCGCGGCCGATCCGCGCCCTGGACGGCGTCATGACCTGGACTGCGCTCGCGGGCGAGATACGGGGACGCAGCATTCATCACGCGCGCACCGGGCTGATCTCTCTCGAGAACACGTCGAACCTGACCGGCGGTACTGTCTACCCCATCCACGTTTCCGACGACATTTGCGATCGCGCGCACGAGGCGCATCTGCCCGTTCATCTGGACGGAGCGCGAATCTTCAATGCCGCGGTTTACCTCGGGCGATCCGCGGCCGAGATCTCTCAGAAGTTCGATTCCGTCATGTTCTGCCTGTCGAAAGGGCTGGGCGCGCCGGTGGGATCGGTGCTGACGGGCTCGCAGGAGTTCATCGACGAAGCTCGGATCGTCCGCAAGATGCTCGGTGGCGGCATGAGACAGGCAGGAGTGCTGGCCGCGGCGGGCCTGGTGGCGCTCGAGGAGGGTCCGAAGCGGCTGCACGTCGACCACGAGAACGCGAGCTTCCTCGGCGACGCCCTGGCCGACATGCCGGGAATCCGCATCGCGCCGGCCAAGGTCATGACCAACATCGTGGTTCTCGATGTCACGGGAACCGGGCTCACGGCCGCGGAGATCGCCAAGCGGCTCGCCGCGCGCGACGTGCTCGCGAGCGCCATGTCGCCCGCGATCTTGCGGATGGTCACGCACTATGACGTCGACCGGGCCGGATGCGAACGCGCAGTGGTGGCGTTGAAAGAGGCGGTGGGCCCGGCCGTCCGGCGGACCGTGCACTGAAGAAGCCGTAGGCATCGAGACGCGCGCGCTATCGGCGACTTTCCTCCTGCTCCTCACTGATGCCTCAGCGCCACCATCGGATCGACGGCGGTGGCGTGGCGCGCCGGAGCGTATGCAGCGAGGCTACTCACGGCCAGCAGGGCGAGCGAGACTGCGGCCAGTGTCAGGGGATCATAGGGCTCGAGGCCGAACAGCATGTGCGCCACCAGCCGGCTCCCCGCCAGGGAGCACGGCAATCCCACGGCGACGCCGATGGCGGCCAGCCTCGCCGCCTCACTCAGCACCATCCGCAGAACATCGCGCCGCGGCGCCCCCAGAGCCAAGCGGATGCCGATCTCGTGCGTGCGCCGGGCGACGGAAAAAGCCATCAACCCGTAGAGTCCGAGCCCGGCCAGCAGCAGCGCGAGACCGCCGAATACCTCGGAGAGCGCGGCCGTCATACGCTCGTTGAGCAGCGCCTGATCGTCCGCCTGCTTCAGAGTCTTGACCCCAAAGACGTACTCATGGCCCATGGAATCGACCAGCCGGCGAACCTCCGGCGCGACCGCCGCCGGATCGCCGCTCGTGCGGATCAAGAGGTTCCCCCAGTGCGCAAATTCGCCCTCCTGCAGGGCATCCACGTAAACCGCGCTGAGCTGTGAGCTGCGCAGGTTGTAAATGCGCGCGTTGCTCACCACCCCGATGACTTCAAGGTTCTGGCGCTTTGGGTCGGAGCCGATGCGAATGCGCCGGCCGACCGCATCGCCGGAGGGAAACAGCTCCGATGCCAGCTTCTCACTCAGGATCGCGACGCGCGGGGTCTTTTCCGTCTCCTGCCAGGCGAAATCTCTGCCGCGCAGCAGCGTGACGCCGACGGCATCGAAGAACCCAGGCCCTACAATCGCGAAATCCGACGCACGTAGCGCCGCTCCAGCGGCAGAGTCACCGGCTCGGGCGACGGTCTCGCCCGGTATGAAGGTCCAGCCGGGAACAAAATGGGACAGCGCCGCAGCCCTGACGCCGGGTATCGCAGCAGCCCTCTCGACAAGTTGCGGGTAGTAACTATCATCGTCGATGTTCTTGTAGCCGCCCGGCGCCGGAGCTAATTGCACGCTCAGTACAGCGTCGTTTCGGAAGCCCGGGTCGAATGCGCGCAATTTCTCGAGGCTCCGAACGAACAGACCGGCGCACGTCAGGAGCACGACCGAGAGCGCCACTTCGGCGCACATCAGGAGCTTTCCGAACCGGCCCGCGCCGCTAGCGGTCCGAGCGCCTTCCTGCAGCGCGATCGCAGGGTCGTGCCTCGCCGCCTGAAACGCGGAGGCGAGGCCGAACAGTATTCCCGTCAGGATGGCCACGGCCGCCGTGAAAGCCAGCACACGAGCGTCAGGACTGGTCCGCAACGCGGGCGGGACCGCATAAGAACTCATCATGAAATTGGCGAGCGCGGCGCTCGACCAGTATGCAATCGCAATGCCCGCAGTCGCACCTGCGATTGCGAGCAGCATGCTCCCGGTGAGCACCCGGCGCACCAGCCGCCAGCGTCCCGCGCCGAGCGCTACGCGCACTGCCATTTCGTGGCTGCGCGCCGCGCCCTCGGCGAGCATCAGATTCGCCAGATTCACGCAGGCGATCAGCAGCACCAGTCCGGCGAGTCCCATCAGCACGTAAAGCGGGCGGGTGAAATGCGAACGCAGGAAGAAGTCGATGCCGGTTGTCGCCGAGCTGACCTCGACACGCTTCGCCAGATATTCCGCCTGCTGCTGCACCGTGAAATCCGCGGGCAGCGCCGCCTTCTGCACTGCCGGCCAGATCGCGGTGATTTGTGCGCGTGCCTGCTCGATCGTGGCGCCGCGCTTCAGACGTCCTGTCAGCCGCAGCCAGGAGCGAGAGCCGCTGTAGAGCTTCGCCGGATCGCCTCCCATGATCGCCGAGGCGGCGGTGAGCGGAATCGTGACGTCCGGCTCCGTGGCGAGACCCATCCCGGTGAAGCCGCGAGGGGTAACGCCGATAATCGTGAAAGGCACGCCCTCGATCTTGATGTCCTTGCCGATCACGGACGGCGAGCCACCGAGCGCACGCCGCCAGAAGCCATAACCAACCACCACGACGCTCGCGGGCGCGCCGCCGTTCAGGTTTACGTCGGACGGAGCGATGAGTCGCCCGGCCACCGGACCGACTCCCAAAACATCGTAGAAATTGCCGTCAACCGTGTAGAAATCCGCGCGCGTGAGGGCGCCATTGACTTCGACGCCGGCCACGCCGTCGCCGAGCCAGGCGCTCAAACGGGAGAACACCTGCTGGCGCCGCGCAATCTCCTGGAACACCGGCATCGAGACCGGGTCCGGCGCTCCGTAGGGTCCGGGCGTGCCGATCTCAACCAGTTGTTCCGGATGATTTACCGGCAGGTCGCGAAGCAGGAGCGTGTTCAGGAGGCTGAAGATCGCCGTGTTGGCGCCGATCCCGAGGGCAAGCGTGGCGACCGCCGTGATCGCAAATCCGGGACGACGACGGAACTGCCGGAACGCATCGCGGAGATCATGCGCCACCGTCTCGATCATCGAACACCTACCCAGTCATCGTGGAATGGCTCATGGGCGTGGATCGTAAGTCTCGAACCCCGACACCCTATCGCCAAAGCCGATCCGCCGGCGGGGTTCTTTTGGGCACGAGCAAGTGTGTGGTCGCGCTTCCCGCTGATTACAAAGGACATTTCAGCTCTGGTCCCAGGTGTTCGGGCCTGAACCGAGAAGAGCACCTGGTCCGCATTGCCCGCGAGATGGGTGACTCTGCGCCCGGAAAAGCCTCGGAGAACGTGCGTCCGCTCAAAAACGGCCGATTTCCCCCGCGTAAACTGCTGAAAACAGACCAGATAACTCTGCTGAGCTCGCCGTTGCGGCTTTAGCCCTAACTCACTGAATCGACGTGTTTTAGCTATAGGGGGTTCGCTGGGGAGCGCGGGCGTGCCTTCGCTTCGCTCAGGGCGAGCTCTGCCCACAAGGACCACGGAGCCGGCCGAGACCGCCGGCGGTCGAGAATCGAGCGCCGTCAAAGGCTGGCGACGGCGAGGCATGGCTGAACTCCACTCTCTTCCGAGGAGGAAGTAAGAGCCTAGCAAACTACGATGGCCTTCGTCAAGCACTGTTTTCGAGGCGCTGGATGTAGCCTAGTTATAAGTTGTCATGCTGTGCAAGACCTGGGCGCGACCAAGTGAGACGAGGACAGCACCCGAATACGTCCTCTTCTCTTCTCCTCCCGCTGGCTTGTCCAAATTAACGATTTTGTCTAGAATGGACATTATGCTTTCCGTCTCCGCAACCGATGCCAAGCAGCGTCTCGCCGCGCTTCTGGATGCTGCGCAACGCGAGCCGGTGGTTATCCGCCGCCAGAAGCGCGAGGTTGCCGTCCTCCTCTCCCGGCGAGAGTACGATCGTCTGCGTGCGTTGAATACCGAGGAGTTCCAGCAGTTCTGCGATGTTGTGGCCAGCCGCGCCGCGGCGCGCGGTCTGACTGCACGTGCGCTCGGAAACCTGCTGGCCGCCGATGGCCATCGACCGCGTCGTCGCCGATAACAATGCGCTCATCAGCCGGCTGCTGCTTCCCGCGTCCGTGCCCGGGCGGGCCGTGCGGAAAGCTGTCGATACGGCCCAGTTGCTGCTTTCCGAGGCCACACTGCGGGAGCTTGCGGAAGTCCTGTCACGGCCGAAGTTCGATCGCTATGTAACCACTGACGAGAGGCAGCAGTTTCTGCGACTTCTCACTCGTGTTGGTGAAATCGTTCCCATCGTTTACCCGATCCAGGCCTGTCGCGATGCCAAGGACGACATGTTCCTCGAGGTGGCGGTGAACGGTGAGGCCGATCTCATCGTGACCGGCGATCAAGACCTGCTGGTCCTGTCCCCCTTCCGATCCATATCAATCACCACGCCCGCCCATTACATCGAGCGCGACTGACATCCAACCGACATGCCAGGTCACCGTCCGGGAACTACTCATACCTCAGCGCGGTCATCGGATCGACTCGCATCGCGCGACGTGCCGGGATGTAGCTCGCGAGCAGCGCGACGAGAGCTAGCACAATCGCCACGCCCGCGAGCGTCGACGGATCGCGAGGTGCGACGCCATACAACAGGCTGCTCATCAGGCGCGCCAGCGCCAGCGCCACCGCGAGGCCAATTCCGATGCCGAGCAGCGTCAGCTTGAGCCCGTCCAGCACGACCAACCGCAGCACTTCTGACCGGCTCGCACCAAGTGCCATGCGGATGCCGATCTCGTGCGTGCGCTGGCTGGCCGAGTAAGAGATCACGCCGTAGAGCCCGATGGCGGCGAGCGCCAGAGCGACCGCGGCAAGGATGCCGAGCAGAATAGCCACCACGCGTTGCAGCGCGAGCGATTCCGAGGCCAGTTGCGTCATGGTCATCACGTACGAAAGCGCCTGATCTTTGTCGACCGCCCAAATCGCCTTCTGAGCCGCCTTCGCAAGCCCGACCGGATCGGATGCCGTTCGGATCGCGAAGCACATCAGCGGCGATGGAAGCTGAGCGAATGGCAGGTAGACCTCCGCGGTCTCGTTGGACGTCATCCCAAGCTGGTGGACGTCTCCGACCACGCCGACCACTTCCACCGGATCTTTGACGCCCGCCACGACGAGCCGCTCGCCGAGAGGATCGACATTCGGGGCGACTCGCTTCGCGAGCGTGGCGCTGATGATGGTCACTGCCGTCGAGCCCGCGCGGTCGGAATCGGCAAAGTAGCGGCCCTTGAGCAACGGAATATTCATGGCGCGGAAATAATCGGGCGTGACCGAACTCCACACCACCTGCGGCCTCTCTTGCTCGGGGATCTTCTGCGACTCCAGCGCCACATTTCGCACGCCCCACCATCCGCTCAGCGGGAGAAAAGTCACCGTGCCGGCGGATTGCACTCCGGGCAGCGACTTGATGCGCTCGAGGACCTGATCGCCGAAAGCGAGCTGCTGGGTATCCTTCGGGTACTTGGAATCGGGCAGCATCACGCGCATGGAGAGAACGCGATCCGGATTCAGGCCGAGGTCGCCGCGCAGCAGATGAACCAGGCTCTTGAGCATGAGTCCGGCGGCGGCCAGGAGGACCAACGAGATCCAGACTTCGGTGACGGCAAGGACACTGCGAAAGCGGCGGCCCTGGCGGGTTCCGCTCACGCTGCGTCCGGAATCCTTCAGGGATTCGTAGGTACTCATTCCGCAGACGTGCAGCGCGGGGACAAGTCCGAAAATCAACGCCGTCAGGAGAGAGACACCCAGGGCAAAGCCCAATACCCAACCATCGATCGGTATCTTGTCGACACGCGGGATATTCAGGTTCGCGATATTGGGCGGGAACATGGCGACCAGCGCGCCCGTTGCCCAATACGCGATCACCAGGCCGATCGCGCCCCCGGCGAGGCCGAGTAAGGCGCTCTCGGTGAGGAGCTGGCTGAGCAGCCGGCTGCGGCTCGCGCCCAGCGCCGTCCGAACCGCCACCTCGCGCTGGCGCGCCATGGCGCGAGCCAGCACCAGGTTGGCGACATTCGCGCAGGCGATCAGCAGCACGAAACCGACGGCGCACAGCAGCACCAGCAGCGGCGCGCGAATGTCGCCTGTCTTCGTCTGGCGCATGCTGATGATATTGACGCCTTCATCTTTGTTCGTCTTCGGATAGGCATTTGCCAGGCGTGCCGCGATCGTATTCATCTCGATCTGCGCCTGCTGAAGAGTCACGCCGGACTTGAGGCGCGCCACCACGCGGAGGAAGCGATAATTGCGGTCGTGCACAGCCTCGGGGGGAATGACGAGAGGAGTCCAGAGCTGATCCACCGCGTCCGGAAATGCCTGCGGCATGACGCCCACGACCGTGTAGGGCGCTCCGTTCAGTGTGATTGTCCTGCCGACCAGGCCCCGATCGCCGCCGAATCGGCTCTGCCAGAGACGATATCCCAGCACCACGACGTGATTCCTGCCGTCCTGGTCTTCTTCAGGAGCAAAAGTGCGCCCGAGCAGCGGCGGGACGCCCAGTACTCGGAAGGATTCAGCCGAATACTCATACGCGGTGATTGGCTCCGGGTCGCCCACTCCCGTCAGCGTGTACGTGACATCGGTCGATCCCGCCATGGACTCGAAGACGCGATTCTGCGCTTGCCAATCCTGGAAATCCGGCGGCGAGACCTGGTCGGTGTCGTAACCATGCGCGCGGTCATTGCCCCAGACCATCACCAGCCGGTCGGCGTCTCGATAAGGCAGCGGTCGCAGCAGGACAGTATTCACCACGCTGAAGATCGCTGTGTTGGCGCCGATCCCCAGCGCCAGCGTGAGAATCGCCACGGCCGCAAAACCGGGGCTGCGCCGCAGTTGCCGGAGTGCGTAGCGAATATCCTGACCCAGGGTCTCGATCATGGGTAATCCTCTCCGATCGCGATATTCTTCGCGCATTTGGGCGACGCTTCCGAAGCTGCGCAACGCGGCATAACGGGCATCTTCAGGCGACATTCCGCGCCGCACATTCTCGTCGACAAGCATCTCGAGATGCGCCTGGACTTCGGCGGCCAGATTGTCTTCGAAGCGCTTGCCTCTTACCGAGGCAACTATGCGTGCGGAAACGGCTTTCAGCCAGCTCATCCAATCACCCAATCACTCAATCACCCAATCGCTCAATGTCGTCACTCGGTCCTAAGCGCCGCCAGTGGATCAACCCTCGTCGCCCGGCGCGCAGGAAGATAGGCTGCGAGCAAAGCGGCGCCTGTCAGTACGAGCGGCAACACGATAAGAGTGACGGGATCGGTTGCGCGGACGCCAAACAGCAAGCTCGAAACCGGGCGGGCGAGACCCAAAGCCACGGCGATTCCAATTACGACGCCGGCAAGAGCGAGACCCAGTGCTTCCTTGAGCACAAGGCGCAGAATTTCGTTGGCGCCCGCACCGAGCGCCATGCGGATGCCGAATTCATGGGTGCGGCGCGAAACCGAATAGGAGATCACGCCGAATATTCCCGCCGCGGCCAGGATCAGCGCCATGACGCCGAACAGGCCGAGCAACCAGGTGCGCAGGCGCGCCTGGCCGAGCGAAGTATCGACGACTTCCGTCATCCACTGGACATCGGTCACGGGCAGATCGGGATCCACTTCGTGCACCTTGGCCGCGATCTCCTGCGCTGCGGCAGAGGCGCTTGACGAGGTCTTCGTCACCAGGCCCACACCCCACAACGGCGCCTGCGAGAAGGGCACGTAGAGCGCGGGTCCCGGCGGCCGACTGAGAGCGACGGCGCGCGTGTCTCCCACCACTCCGACGATCTCCCGCCGCCCGCTCGGGTCCGATAGAAATCCGAAGACAAGCTGCTGCCCGATGGGATCGCGATGCGGAAAGTAAAGGCGGGCGAGCTCGGCGCTGACGATGACCACGCGCGGGCTGGAGATCACATCCTGCCGGCTGAAATAGCGCCCGCGCAACAGGGGAATGCCCACCACCTGAAAATAGTTCGGACTGATCGTGGCGTAATCGGCGGTGATAGTCCTTCCCGGCGGCAGCGGAGGGCCGTTGACGATCGAAAAGGGCAGATTCACCGACTGATCCGCAATGGGCATCGGAAGAACCTCGGCCGTGTCTCTCAAGTCCGGTTCGGACTGAATCCGCTCGAGCGCCTCGTTCGAAAACGTCACCCATTGCTGCGGCATGGAGTACTGAAATCTCGGCAGCGACACCTCGGCCCTCAGAATGTGATGGGTCTCGAATCCAGGATTCACCGACATGAGCGAGGCGAAACTGCGGATGAATAAGCCTGCCCCGATCAGGAGCGCCATGGCCAGCGCGACTTCGGTCACGACCAGAAGATTGCGGACGCGGCGGCGGTCCTTCCCCTCGCCCGGACGTCCGCTGCTCTCCTGAAGCGTCGAGTGCAATCGAGGATCGGCGGCGAACAAAGCGGGCGCCAGGCCGAACAGCAGACTTGCTCCGAGTGAAAGGACGAGAGCAAAGACGAGCACCCAGCCTTCCACCTGGATGGAGTCCGCGCGCGGAAAACTCCGCGGCAGCAGTCCGCTCAGGCCCCGAACACCCCAGTAGGCCAGGGCGATCCCGAGCGTGGCGCCGAGCAGCCCGAGCACGGCGCTTTCGGTCAGCAACTGGCGCAAGATTCGTCCGCGGCTCGCGCCCAGCGCGGCTTTCACGGCGAATTCCCGGGCGCGGGAGGTCGCGCGTGCCAGAAGGAGATTCGCCACATTCGCGCACGCGATCAGGAGCACCAGGCCGACTGCGGCGAGCAGCACGAAGAGCGGCGCCGAAGCGTCCTCACCGGTCACAGCTACGCGAACCGACGCCGTACGGATCACCCATCCCTTGTCGCCCGGCCGAAACTCGGGCCACAGCCGGTTGCCGACCGTCTGCATCTCCGCTTCAGCCTGCGCCTCCGAGATTCCCGGCTTGAGACGCGCCAGCGCCGTGTAGAGATGCTGGAGAGGCTGCATGGCCGGGGGGCCGAACAAGGGATCTTGCACGATCGGAATCCAGAGCTGCCTGCCCGGGCCTTCATCGAAGAACGAAAACTGGAAGCGGGCCGGCATCACTCCGACCACGGTGAACGACTTTTTGTCCAGGTCGATGCTGGACCCGACCAGGCTCGGATCGGCGGCGAAACGGCTGCGCCACAGGTCATAACTCAGCACGACCACGGGCGCGGCGCCCGGCTGGTCATCGGCAGCGAGGAAAGCACGGCCCAATAGCGGCTTTACACCGAGCACGGAGAAGAACTCCGAGGTCACGTCACCGACCCGCACCACCATCGGTTCGCCGCGCCCCGTCAGATTAAGTTCGTGCGCCGCTACCGCCGCCATTGCGCTGAACACGTGGTTCTGCCGTTGCCATTCCCGAAATTCCAGGTAGGAGCAAGCCGTTCCCCCGATACCGGCGCGATCATTTGCTTCGAAGACGCGCACCAACTGGCCGGCGTTGCTGAAGGGCAGCGGCTTCAGGAGCACGGCGTAGACCGCGCTGAAGATGGCCGTGTTGGCGCCGATGCCCAGCGCCAGCGTGAGAATCGCCACCAGGGTGAATCCTGCGTTGCGGCGAAGTTGACGGAATCCGTAGCGGACGTCCTCAGCCAGCGTTTCCAGCATGGGTAATCCTCGCTGTTCGCGATATTCCTCTTTCATCTGCTCCGTGCCGCCGAAATTACGCAACGCGGCGTAGCGAGCGTCGTCGGGCGCCATGCCGCGGCGAAGATTGTCCTCGACGAGCATCTCGATGTGCCCGTCGAGTTCTTCATTCAGATTTGCTTCGACGCCCTTGCGCAACAAGAGGCCGCGGCACCGCGCGACGATGACTCTGATCCAGGTCATTCAATTCACCAACGTGCCCCAAGGAATTTGTGCAACAACCTGTTGCACAAATGGCTCGCCGGGATAGGTTCGATCACCCGATGACCCGATCATCCGATGATGGCCTCGCCCTGCAGCAATCGCGCGATCACACCCACCATGCGCTCCCAACTCTCCGCCTCGCGCGCGAGTTGCTTCTTGCCCGATTTCGTAAGCGAGTAGTAGCGCGCGCGGCGGTTGTTATCCGACGTGCCCCACTTGGAGCTGATCCAGCCTCTCTGCTCCAGGCGCAGCAGCGCCGGGTAAAGCGTGCCCTGGTTGAGATGCAGCAGTTGCTCCGAGACCTGCTCGATGCGCCGCGCGATTCCGTAGCCGTGCAGCGGTCCCAGGGTTTCGAGTGTCTTGAGCACCAGCAGGTCCAGCGTGCCCCGCAGAATGTCTTCCTTTCCTCCGGTCATGACTCTCCTTTAGAAACCCAACAGGAGTATGCGCCTGCTTCTGTAGGAAGTCAACAGGAATCTGCCTCACCACTTCGCGTCTTGTGACAACGCCTGCTGTAGCGGCGCTCTGTGAGCGCCGGTTTTCCTAAAGAAAGCCCGTCGAAAAAGTCGGCGCTCACAGAGCGCAGCTACAGCAGGCGTCAATATATTCGGTAATGCTCACTAAGTAGCAGGATTTGAATATAGATAGCAGAATTTGTACATTAAATCTCCTTGCATCGTGCCACCCTTTTGATTACATATACGTGCACCATTTGGCCCGATGGGTAGTCAGGGCCGCAGTTTGAGATTGGCATGAGCTCCGTCGATTCGGATCAGCTTTGGCAAGGGTGAGGGGGAGTCATGAGGGAGAAAACGGGCGCACGAGTTCTACTGGTTTCGGTCCTGCTGGTGAGTTCTGCCCGGTTCGGCCATGGACAGACTACGACGGCTTCCATATCGGGTACGGCTACTGACGAGCAGGGCGGATCAATATCTGGAGTCACCATCGAGCTGAAAAACCTGAATACCAACATCGTCCGGACTGCGAGCACGGATGGGGACGGGCGATACAGCATTGTCGAGATCGAGCCGGGCGACCAGTACGAACTACGCGCCAACAAATCCAAATTCGCGACGCTCACAGTGCACCATATCTCGCCCAGCGTTGCAGGAATAACTCCTCAGGATCTCCACATGGTGCTCGGCGGAACAAACGATCAAGTAGAGGTAGAGGCGGAGCCGGCACTTCCGACAACGGATACCAGCACGTCGACCGTCATCCCCAGCGACGAGATCGACAAGGTGCCGAACCGCGGTCGCAACTTCGTGGATTTCGTCAAGCTCGATTCGTGCGTGCATCCCGGCGAGGAAAGCCGGGGCGGAGGCGCATTCAAGGAGCCGGACGCCGGGGTCGGTGCTTCGGCGGTGCCACGGCTCAGCTTTTGCGGGCAGTCGGAGTTGAACACGATGATCCTGGTGGACGGCGTGGACAACGTGCAGACCTTCACCGGCCTGCCGCGCGCGACACCCTCGCAGGAGGCTGCGCAGGAATTTCGCGTGATCGACAGCTCGTATCTCGCCGAATACGGACCCGGTCTCGGCGGATTCGTCAACATCGTGACCAAGTCCGGCACCAATCAGCCTCACGGATCGCTCTATTATTTCGGAATCAACAATGCTCTCGACGCGGTGCCGATTCTGGATCAGCCCGACAACTACGTGTTGCGCCACAATCAATTCGGCGCCACGCTCGGCGGGCCGCTGAAGAAGGACCAGACCTTCTACTTCCTCAGCTATGAAGGCCAACGCCACGAAGAATCCAACAACTTCGCCCAGTTCCTCACGCCCTCCTTAGTCAATGCCATAAACGGCGTCCTCAGCCAGTTTCCGGGAATGATGCCCGAGACGCTGAATCAGGTCCGGACCGCCAACTACGACCAGGGCCTCGCGAAGATCGACCAATCCCTGGGCAGCAAGCAGCGGCTATCGGCGCGTTATAGCCTGACGTCCGCCGGCGACGACAATTTCCCGGGCGGCGGCGGCCGCGATTCGGTGATGTCGTCGTCGGCGCGGAACGTGACCGTGTGGGATCAGGCCCTGGCGGTGGACGAGACGGCCGTCCTCTCTCCACGCGCGGTGAACGAAGCCCGGTTCCAGTGGGCGCGGCGCAGCTTCGGATACGCTCCCATCACGGACGAGCCCGCGTTTGAAATATCCGATCTCCTGCTGCTCGGCAAGACGTACAGCGATTTTGATTTCTACCGCGAGAGCAGAATCCAGGCGTCCGACAGCTTCGGCTACCAGTGGGGCGGGCACGCTATCAAGATCGGCGGCGATTTCAATCACCTGATCGACGACAGCACCTGGGACCTGTTCTTCCCGGCGCGCCTCATTTTCCCCGCCTTGAGCGCCTTGCTCAGCTTCGGCCCGAACTCCAACAGCCCGGCGAACGGGCCGGTGGTTTTCTGGTGGCCTTTCCTGACGGGCGCGACCTCGCAGCCCAACTACTCGACTTCCTGGAATTCGGCCGTTCCGTCCGCATGGCAGAACGCGACCCGTTTTCATTTCCCTTACAGCGCTTACGGATTCTTCGGTCAGGACCACTGGAGGGCCACGCCCAAGTTTTCGGTCGATTACGGAATGCGCTGGGATTTCGAAACCTACCCGTATCCCTTTCAGACGGCGACCGATCTCACCAACTTCCAGCCGCGGATCGGGCTTGCCTACGCGCCGAGCCTCTCCACTGTGGTGCGCGCCGGATTCGGCATCTTCACCGACCGGCTCGCGGGCAGCGTCGGACAGGTCTTCAACGTCGCCCAGTTCATCAGCCGCGGCAACTTGCCGGGCGCGAGTACGCTGTTTCCCGGGATCGCGCCGGTGCCCGGCGTGTTCTACCAGGGCACGATAACGCCGGCGCAGGGATTCGGCGCGCCCACAGCCGCCGGGCTGAGCCTGCTCGAGACGGGAGCTGTTCCGCAGCCGTCATGCCTGACCGCGACGCCGCCGACTTGCTCGTCGGATCTCTCGGTCGGCAAGGCCGGCGCCGAGCAGAATCCCTACGCTTATCACGCGACGCTGCAGATCAGCCATCAATTTCCGAAAGACGTGGTTGTGAGCGCGGGATATCTCTTCGTGTGGGCGCCCAATCTCCTGGCGATCACGCCCAATCTCAATGCTCCGCCCTCGGGCAACTTCGAGCCCGACGGGACGCCGATCGATTCGTCTGCCTTGCGCTACCCCGCGCTCGGCGATTTCTTTGCCAGCTACAACGGAGGATTCTCCGATTACAACGGCGGAACCCTGGAAGCGCGGAAGCGAATGCGAGGGCACCTCGGATTCGACGGCAGCTACACGTATTCCAAGACCATGTCCAATGTGGACTCGATCAGCAATCTGGGCGATTTCCCTCAAACGAGCCTTAGCCTGGAAAAGTCGCTCTCGCGCCAGGACCTGCGGCACCGGTTCGTGGCGAGCTTCATGAGCACCGCGCCGGACAGCGTTCGTGTCTTGCGCGGCGCGCAATTTGACGCGCTGGTTACGGTCCAAAGCGGGGCGCCTTACACGATCTATGCCGGCGACGATCTGAACAACGACGGCAATCCGCTCAACGATCGTCCGGGAGTCCCGGCCGGATCGCCGGGCTGCCCCAACGGCTGTCCCCTGGGCCGGAACACCTACATCGGGCCGTGGTTCGGCGACGTCGATCTGCGAGTCGGCCGCACGTTCAAGATCAGGGAGCGCGCCAGCCTGCACTTGACAGCCGACGCCTTCAACGCGTTCAACCGGACCAACATCAAGGACCTCAACACCGTCTGCGGCGGCGGAGACATACTGGCGTGCCCGAACGCGGTGCCGCAACCGACAGCGCAAGGATTCACCCTGCCGGTGCTGCTCTTCAGCCCGCGCGATGTCTTCAATGCCCGCGAAATCCAGCTCGCGGCCAAGTTGCAGTTTTGAAGTAGCGCTGTGGGGGATGCATGAAAAGAAAGAGAGGACGACCACTGTGGCTACAGGCCGAGGCGCGACGACGTATCCTTTGACTTCGGAGCTTGCCTTCCGCTGGCTCGAGCGGCAGGCTCACCTTTATGAGAGTTTCACCCGGCAGGCGCTGCACGAAGCCGGATTGAAGCGCGGCATGCGCGTGCTGGACGTCGGCACGGGCACGGGCGCGGTGGCCCTGCTGGCGGCGCAGATCGTCGGACCCGAGGGCAGCGTGACCGGAGTGGATCGCATGCCCGCGGTGCTCGATGTGGCGCGGCAACGTGCCGCACGGCTGCCCAACGTGGCGTTCCTCGAAGGAGATCCTGCCGAGATGGACTTCGGCGAGCGATTTGACGCCGTCGTGGGACGATTCATCCTGATCTACTACCCCGATCCCGTCAGCACGCTGCAGAAACTCGCGGGCACGCTCGCGGCCGGCGGCCTGCTGATGTTTCAGGAGCCCGACTGCACGGGCGTCCGCTCGCTGTACGAATTACCGATCTTCCGGAGTAACGACCGCTGGATCGTGAACACCATCGAAGCGGCCGGCGGCGACACCTCGATCGGCCTGCGGCTGTACGAGTACTTCGTGGGGGCGGGACTGCCGGCGCCCGAGATGCGTCTCGACGCGCGCATCGGCGGCGGCCCGCACTTCGAAGGCTACGGCGTGGCCGCGGGCTTCACGGCGGCGCTGCTCGATTCCATGGGCGAGCCCGGCCAGACGCTGGCGCGGGAAATGGATCTCGACACGCTCGAGCGGCGGATCCGCGACGAGGTGGTGGCAAGCGGCGGCGTGGTCGTATTCCCCTCGCTCATCGCCGCCTGGGCGCGCAAGCCGGACTAAGCCGCGCCGGGAGCCGAGAACCGCGCGGAATATAAATCAATGACTTCCACCAAACTTGGGTTCCGAGGCAAACCCACCGAAACCCATAAGTCATTTAGAATGAGTCAGATGATATCCGGAAAATAGCCGCTAAGTGATTGAAACTTCGTCAACAATTCCGGGACGAAGCAGAGACCTCGCTTGAGGCGCAAAAATTCAAGGTCTTTGGCCCCAGGGCTAGTGAACTGACGTATCGCTCGCTAGGCTCGGTCGCAGCTTGCGGCCCGTCAGATTCCGAAACCGCTGGGAATAAAGCCACGCGACTGGTTTTGACACCAGCTTCGGTTATCCGGGCGGCCAGTGAAACACCCGGCCGCCCAGCACGTGCAGGTGGAGGTGGAAGACGGACTGGCCGGCGCCCGTGCCGTTGTTGATCACCGTGCGATACCCCCGCGATTCAACGCCGCGCTCGCGTGCCAGGCGCGCGGCCACGCTGAAGAGCTTGCCGATCAGGCCCTCGTCTTCGGACCCCATCGCGCCCAGCGTCTCGATGTGCGCCTTCGGCAGCACCAGCAGGTGCACCGGCGCCTGTGGATGGATGTCCTCGATGGCGATCACGGTCTCGTCCTCGTAGACGATCTTGCCGGGCATTTCGCGGCGGATGATTTTGCAGAAAATGCACTCGGGCATCGGGCCTCTCCCGATCTCACTGGGTTCGATAGCCAAGCATCTCACTGTACCCGGTAATCCTCAACCGTGATTCCGCCACTGCGACCACAGAGGCTCCGAGTGGCTCCGGCAATCCGGCGTGCCACCGGCGGAGACCGGAGAGCCGCTGCCGGCAGAGTCGCGTTGAATGCTATGGCACCCGGAATTTCACGTTGCTGGTTAGAACAGTGCCACTCGCCGTCGTCACCTGGACGTTGCCGGTGGTCGCGCCGGCCGGAACGGTGGTCTGAATTTCCGAGCCCGAATCGAACGTGATCGTGGCCGTCACGCCGTCGAAGGTAACGCTGGTGGCGCCCTTGAGATCGTTTCCCAGGATGGTGACCTTGGTTCCGGTCTTGCCCGAGGTGGGCACCGTTACCACGAAGGGTCGAAGCCCAACAGAAAGATTGAAGACAGTGCCGTCGCTGCTGCTCCCGCCTTGGTAAGTTGTTCCGTAAAAGCTCCCGGCAGTGGCTTGCACGAGGCCGCCGATAAGATATTGGCCGTCGGTGCCATCGAAGCTGTGCAGCGTTGTCAGAGTGTCCGATGCAGTGATTTTATAGGCCGTGCCCCAGCCGTTGGCCCCGTCTTCATAGGTTGTCCCGTAGAAGTTCTGGTCCGTAGCTTGAACCAGCCCTGCATAAGGGCGTGCCCCGTCGAGACACCCGGCTAGTGTGCAAAAGCTGTAAAGCGTTGTCAGCGTGCCGGTAGAGCTGATTTCGAAGACCGTGCCCGTGTCGGATGTGTTTCCACCGTGAAAAGTCGTTCCGTAGAAGTTGCCGCTCCTGGCTTGTACCAGTCCCGCGTAAGGGATTTCACCGTCAGCACAGTTGGTTTGTGCGCAGAATCTATAAATCGTGGTGAATGTGCCCTGTGGGGTGATCTTAAAGACCGTGCCGCAACCTGTGCTGCCGCAGTAGCTGACGTAGTTCCCGCCTGCGGAGGTTGTCCCGTAGAAGTTCCCGTCGGAGCCTTGCACCAGTCCGGCGTACGGGTCGGCGCCGTCACTACAGTTCGTCTGGCCGCAGAAGCTGTAAAGCGTGGTTAGCGCGCCGGCCAGCGTGATTTTGAAGATCGTGCCGGGGTTGTTGGCCCCTCCATATACGGTTGTCCCGTAGAGATTGCCGTCGGTCGCCTGGATCAGTCCTCCGAGAGGGCTGTAACCATCGGCGCACTTCGTCTGAGCGCAAAAGCTGTAAAGCGTCGTCAGCGTTCCTCCCGGGGTGATTCTGAAGATCGTGCCGCAGCCATCGAAGCAGCTGTTGTTAGCCCCGCCTGCGGAGGTTGTCCCGTAGAAGTTCCCGTCGGTACCCAGGACCAGGCCTGCGGTGGGGTATTCTCCGTCCGCGCCGTCGAAGCTGTGGAGAGTTACCAGCGCGCCCGCCGCGGTGATTTTGAAGACCGTGCCACAGCCACTGGCACAGTTGTCGTTAGCGCCGCCTGTCTCGGTTGTCCCGTAGAAGTTCCCGTCGGTGCCCTGAACGAGAGACATCGTATAGGGATTGGCACCGTTCGACCCGTCGAAACTGAGAAGACTTTTGAAAGTCTGCGCGGGCGCGGCAGCGGACCACGGCGCGCACAAAACGCACAGGAGAAGAACCCTTCTCCACAAGACGAGCTTCAGCACACAACCTCCTCTCGCTCTCGCGATTTTCGCTTCTTAATCCGTTTTGCCAACATAATAGCGCCGCGGGCCCCGAAAATCGAGGTCCGCGCTGCTTGTTCATGGCGAGCTGATGTTAGGGCACCCGGAATTTCACGTTGCTGGTTAGAACGGTGCCACTCGCCGTCGTCACCTGGACGTAGCCGGTTGTGGCGCCGCCCGGCACCGTGGTCGTGATCGCGGTGCCGGTGGAGTTGACCGAAAAAGGGCTGGCCGCGACGCCGTTGAAAGTCACGCTCGTCGAGCCCGCCAGATCATTTCCCAGGATAGTGACGGGACTCCCCACCTTGCCCGAAGTAGGAACGGTCTTTATGAAGGGGCCGAGGCCCATTGAAATACTGAAGACCGTTCCGGTTGTGCTGGCCACTTCGCATGGGCTGATCACCGGGCCGCATACAGAGGATGTTGTCCCGTAGAAGGTGCCGTTTGTCGCTTGAACCAGCCCGGCGAGAGGGTTGGAGCCGTCCGAGCAACCGCTTTGCTGGCAGAAGGTGTAAAGCGTGGTCAGAATACCGGTCCCTGGCGTGAACTGGAAGACCGTGCCATAGCTGGGACTGCTCGATGCAAATCCGCTGAACGTGGTCCCGTAGAAGTTCCCGTCCGTTCCTCGGACCAAGCCCGCATAAGGTGCCTCGCCGTCCATGCAACCACTCAGTGAACAAAAGCTGTAGAGCGGCTTGAGAGTGCCTTTTTGATTGATCTGGTAGACCGTCCCGCAGCCGTACCAGGAGCCAACATAAATCTGGCATGAGCCGTTGGCGCCGCCCGCGCTGGTTGTCCCGTAGAGGTCTCCATCGGCAGCTTGAACCAAGCCGCCATGAACGTTCGCCCCCTTCGGGCAGTCTGAACCGGAGCAGGTGAAAGAGTAGATTGTGGTTAGCATGCCACCGAGGGTCACCTTGAAAATGGACCCATAGTTGGGCACTTCCGGACCGCCGCTGGCCGTTGCTCCGTAAAGGTCGCCGTCAGCTCCTTGGATCAGTGTCGCCTCCGGGAACGTGTCATCAGCGCACGAGGTTTCGGAGCAAAAATTGTAAATGGTGGTCAACTGGCCCCGCGCCGTCAGTTCGAAGACCGTACCGCACCCCACAGAACCCCCGCCGTTGCATGCCCCGTCCCCGCCTGTGCCGCCGGTCTCGGTTGTTCCGTAAAAGTTACCGTTGGTCGCCTGGACCAACCCGGCAACAGGGAACTGGCCGTCCGTGCAATCGGCACCGCCCTGCGAACAAAAACTGTAAAGCGTGGTTAACTTTCCCCCCGGAGTGATCTTGAAGGCTGTGCCGTAGCCATTGGTCCCGCCGGCGAACGTCGTGCCGTAGAAGTTCCCGTCCGTTCCCAGGAGCAGTCCGGCGGTTGGATTCGCCCCGTCTCCCGGGCTACCCTCAAAGCTGTGCAGGGTAGTGACGACGCCCGCCAGGGTAATGCGGAAGACGGTACCGCATCCATCTGTACAGGAACTGCCGGTCCCGCCAGCGTAGGTCGTGCCGTACAGGTTGCCATCGGTGCCCTGGACGAGGGCGCCTTCCGGACATCCGCGTGAATTGATCGGGCAAGGAGCGGCACCATTATTTGCCCCGTTCAGAGTAGCCAGTGTGGTGAATGTCTGGGCAGGCGACGTCATTGCGCTTACCGCCCACAGAAGACACATGAGACCGATTGTTTTCCGCCAGGTGATTCTGTTCATATCTCCTCCTTTCCTGTCGCGCGATTTGCGTTCCTGGGTTCTACGGTCACTTCGTAACTCTGAAGCTGGCTGCGCTCGTAACTGTGCCTCCTGCGGTGGTAACGGTGATGTTTCCCGTCGTGGCACCCGTCGGTACGATTGCCGTCACTTGCGTATCCGAGTTCACAGTGACACTGCTTGCGGCCACTCCGTTGAACTCAACAGACAATGTCTGGGTGAGGCTGACCCCTGTGATCGTTACGGGCGTGCCCACCGGGCCACTGGTCGGGCTGAAGCTTTTGAACTGCGGGGTTACCCAGAAGGGTCCGTTGCTGTCGAGCGTGGCGCCCTTTGCCGTGGTCACGGTGACCTCCCCGGTTGTCGCTCCAGACGGGACTGTGGTTGTTATCTCGTTGGCTGATGCCGTGAAGGACGCCGAAGTTCCGTTGAAACTAACCGCCTTTGAGCCTGTCAGATTCGTGCCTAGTATGGTGATCTTGGAGCCGACCTTGCCCATCGTCAGACGCGGCTGTACAAATGGGACGAGGCCCGTGGAGAGGCTGAAAATCGTGCCACAGCCAGGGACTCCGAAGAAGCCCGGTGCACACGTGTAGCTGACGCTACCACCCGTGACAGCTGTGCCATAGAATATTCCGTTCGTGTCCTGGACTAGCCCATCCACCGGATATGCTCCGTCCGGGCAACCAGCTTGGGCGCAAAAACTGTAGAGCGTCGTCAATGCGCCTCCAGGCGTCAGCTCAAAGACCGTCCCGTAACCGTAGGCTCCACCCGCCGACGTAGCTCCATAGAAGTTTCCATCGCTGCCCTGAATTGGCGCGTCCGGCGACTCGCCGTCCGAACAGCCGGAGGCAGAGCAGAAACTGTAAATCGTCGTAAGTTCGCCGCTCGGTGTGATCTTGAAAATGGTTCCGGCGTTGGCATTTCCGCCGGCCTCGGCCGCGCCATAGAAATTGCCGTCCGAGCCCAGTACGAGCCCATAAGGATTTGCACCGTCGACGCAACCGGGTTGCGAGCAAAAATCGTAAATGGGAGTTAAATCTGGTGCGCCGGTGGGTGTAATTCTGAACACCCTTCCAGAGCCATAGGTTCCGCCCGAAGTGGCTGTCCCGTAGAAGTTCCCGTCAGTGCCCTGGACGATCGTTCCTATCTGAGATCCGTCCGAGCCGTCAAAGCTATACAGCGTAGACAGGCTACCAGCGAGGGTCATTTTGAAGACGGTTCCATTGCTGTATGGCCCGCCTCCATAAGCGCCCCCGCCTTCCGTCGTACCGTATAAATTGCCATCAGTGCCCTGAACTAAGCTCGCGATCGGGTCCTGGCCGTCAGCTCCGTCGAAGCTGACCAACGTCGTGAGGGCGCCTTGCGATGTGATTTTGAAGATCGTGCCGGTAACGCCTCCATAAGCGCCGCCCGACGTGTTAGTTCCATAAAAGAGTCCGTTGCTGGCTTGAACCAGTCCGCCGTTTGGGTTGTAGCCGGCGGCGCCCCCGCAGAAGTTGTACAGCACCGTCATCGCTCCGCTCGCAGTCATTTTGAAGACGGTTCCACCGTACTCGCTGCCGCCGCAGGTGCCCGCGAACTCCGTTGTTCCATAAAGTTTCCCGTCAGTAGCTTGCACGAGTTGAGCTTCCAACGGCGTACCCCCGTTGGTGCCATCCAGGGTTATCAGTGTGCTGAAGGTCTGACCAGGCGACTTTGTCACCGCCAAGGCACAGAACACCGAAACCAGAAAGGCCATTCTCCATGCGAATAGTTTGGGCATGCTACCTCCTTTTTTCGTTGACGGCATTTTCGCTCCTGGACCCTGTGAAATCGGTGCACTTTCGGGTCTTAAGAGCCGCGGACACGACTCGAGATCCGTCTATCCTCCTCGGCGACGCGATGCTACGGCATCCGGAGTTTCAGATTGAACCGGCTGGCCCTCAATCTTGTTATGC
>JASHQD010000188.1 GCA_030037755.1 Terriglobia bacterium | reverse complement strand
CGGCAAGAACGATTATCTCGGGCGGTTAGTGGCGGGACCCTGCTAATATATCTTGCGAAAGGGCTCGGGGAGAAGGGGACCGCCGCCAAGCGGGATTTTCGACACTACCCTATGCGAGGCCGTTATGATTCAACTCAAGATTAATGGTGTTGCGCGATCGTTCGATGGCGATCCGCAGATGCCGCTGCTGTGGTATCTGCGCGACGCGCTGGAATTGACCGGCACCAAGTTCGGCTGCGGAATTGGTGTGTGCGGAAGCTGCGTGGTGCACCAGAATGGCGCTGCCGTGCGCGCCTGCATGACGCCCATGCAGGCCGTCGCCGGCGCCGAGGTGGTCACGATCGAAGGTCTCGGGGCCGGCCAGCAGGAGGGACTCCATCCGGTACAGAAGGCTTGGATCGCGGCCCGCGTTCCGCAGTGCGGTTACTGCCAGGCCGGGCAGATCATGCAGGCAGCGGCGCTGCTGAAATCGACGCCGCATCCCACCGACGCGCAAATCGATGAGGGCATGGCGGGGAATATCTGCCGCTGTGGCACCTATCAACGTATTCGCGCTGCTATCAAGGCTGCGGCCGGGGAGGCGGTATGAATCGGATTGAGAATGTAAGCCGCCGCGGATTCCTGCAGGGCGTCGTCTCGACGGGAGCGTTCGTGCTGGGCGCGCAACTGCTGCCGGAATCGTTCTATGCCGCGCCGTCGGATGCACGCGCGGCCGGGCCCGCACTCGGACCTGCGGGCGATCCTCTCAGTACCACGGCGTTCCATCCCAACGCTTTCGTCGGACTCGAGCCGGACGGAACCGTGGTGATCGTCGCGCATCGCTCGGAAATGGGCACCGGAAGCCGGACATCTTTGCCCCGCATCGTCGCCGACGAGATGGAAGCGGACTGGAGCCGCGTGCGCATTGTGCAGGCGATCGGCGACGCCAAATACGGCAACCAGGACACCGACGGCTCGCACTCGGTGCGCAGCTTCTTCGATGTCATGCGCCAGTGCGGAGCATCGGCGCGCGTGATGCTGGTCCAGGCCGCAGCGCTGCAGTGGAACGTTCCGGTCGGGGAATGCGAAGCCAGCCCTCAGCCGCACGTGGTGATCCATCGACCCACGGGACGCACTGTGGGATACGGGGAGCTGGCCGCAGCCGCGGCCAAGCTGCCCGTGCCGCCGAAAGAGAGTGTTGTTTTCAAGCCGCGCAGCGAATGGCGCTACATCGGAAAGGAAGGAACGATCTTCGATCTGGAAGATATCTGCACCGGCAAGGCCGGCTACGGTATGGACGCCCGCGTCGACGGCATGCTCTACGCGTCTGTGGAGCATCCGCCGGTGCTCGGCGGCAAGGTCGCTTCGCTCGACGATAGCGAGGCGCTGAAGGTCGCAGGCGTCCGGCAGACCATTCCCATCGATCCTTTCAAACCGCCGCACGCTTTTCAGCCTCTGGGCGGTGTGGCCGTGATTGCCGATAACACCTGGGCCGCTTTCCAGGGCCGCCAAAAGCTGAATATCAAGTGGGATAACGGCGACAACGCGTCATTCAACTCGGACGCATATCGCAAGGAGCTGGAGCAGACGGTGCGCCAGCCCTGCAAGGTCGCGTGGAATCGCGGCGATGTGGACGCTGAATTCGCGAAGGCTGCGAAAACGATCGAGGCCGGCTATTACGTGCCTCTGCTGGCGCACGCCTCCATGGAGCCGCCGGTCGCCGTGGCCGAATACCGCGACGGACGCGTGGAGGCGTGGGCGCCGACTCAGGATCCCCAGGCCGTGCAGGCCACCGTCGGCAGCGCGGTTGGCATCCCGAAGGAGAACGTCACCTGTTACGTCACCCTGCTGGGCGGGGCTTTCGGACGCAAATCCAAGCCGGATTATGTCGCCGAGGCGGCGGTGCTGTCGAAGAAGACCGGCCGGCCCGTGAAGGTCGTCTGGACGCGTGAGGACGACATCAAGTTCGACTACTATCACACGGTCGCGGCCACGTATATGAAAGCCGCGCTTGGCGCCAATGGCATGCCAACGGCGTGGCTCCAGCGGTCCGCGTTTCCGCCCATCGGATCGACATTCGAGTTGAACAACACTTACGGGAGCGGCGGCGAACTGGGCATGGGCTGGACCGACACGCCGTTCACGATCCCGAATTTCAGGGCCGAGAACGGCCCCGCCACCGCGCACGTCCGCATCGGGTGGCTGCGCTCGGTTGCGAACATCTATCACGCATTCGCGGTGCAGTCGTTCGCCGCCGAACTGGCGCACGAGGCCGGACGCGATCAACTCGATTATCTTCTTGCCCTGATCGGACCCGATCGGGTGATCGACAAGAAGGATCTGGGCAACGATTACGACAACATGGGCGCGGACTACAAAGACTACCCCGTCGATACGGCGCGATTGCGTCGCGTGACGCAACTGGCTGCCGAGCAGGCCGGCTGGGGCAAGCAGAAATCGGGATCGGGGCGGGGAATCGGTATCGCCGCCCATCGCAGCTTTGTGACTTACGTTGCCACGGTCGTGCAGGTCGAAATGGACGATCAGGGCAAGGTGCGGATCGGCCGGGTCGACTCGGCCGTGGATACGGGAACCGTGGTCAGTCCCGACAGTGTCCGCAATCAGATGGAGGGCGCGGCAGTCTTTGGCACGAGCCTCGCGAAATACGGCGAGATTACGGCCACCAACGGAGCGATCAATCAGAGCAATTTCATGGACTATGGGATGTGCCGCATCAACGAAGCGCCGCGCGAGATCCACGTGCATATCGTGGAGAGCGACGCGCCTCCCGCGGGCGTGGGCGAGCCGGGCGTACCGCCTTTCGCGCCGGCGTTGTGCAATGCGATCTTCGCGGCCACGGGGAAGCGGGTCCGCGAGCTGCCGCTGACGCGCAGCGGGCTGGTTTAACGGTTCGGACGTTGCGACTCGCTCTGGCGGAGCACGACTTCTTTCGGCCGTGAAGGGGACTGGTGTCCAAACTCGGCAGGGTTCTTGAACGGGTCCTCCGCGGCACCTCAGACGCCAATATCCGCTTCTCCGATCTCTAAAACCTGCTGCTTGGTCTTGGTTTTCAGGAGCGGGTAAAAGGAAGCCATCACATATTCTGGAAAGAGGGAGTCAAGGAAATCTTGAACCTCCAGCCGAAAGGGTCCAACGCAAAGCCCTATCAAGTGAAGCAGGTGCGCCATGCTATACTCAGGCACAAGTTGGGAGGCGAGCTGTGACGCCGAAGTATGAGGTCATCATTTATTGGAGTGAGGAAGATCGAGGCTTCATCGCCGAGGTTCCCGAACTCCCAGGCTGCGCGGCGGATGGAGCTACACCCCGGCAGGCGCTCTCGAACGTTCAGGTTGTAATACAGGAATGGATTGAAACCGCCCAAGACTTGGGCCGGCCGGTACCCTTGCCCAAGGGGCGGCTGGTCTTTGCATGATAACGGCCCGGGACCGCCCCGATGCCGTGCTATTTCTCCAGCTAGCCTGCTCATGTAGCCTCCGCTTGGAGGGCTTCTTCCACGGTCAGCACCCCGTCTCTGATCGCCATGCAAGTCCGCAGGGGATGCAATTCGTACATCATTTCGTCTTTGGGAAACTCCTGCCGCACGATGTGACGGAGTTCATCAAGCTTCTCGGGCGAAATGTGAGCTCGACGAGCTGGGGTCTCAACGTCGAAGTGGTGCATCGCGGGACCCTCTTCATATCTCTGGCGGCGCCAAGATCTCGATCGTGGGCAGGCCCAGCAGAGTGTTCACGGGTTTAGCCTAACACAGGCACGGCCCGGTCCCGGCGGTGAACTCCCGAAGACTCGCCCCTGAGCGAGAGCCTGGTGCGGGCGCTCAGCTGGAAGTCTCGGCGCTGGCCTCCGGAGACCCAGCTTTTTCACCCTCCGCTTTTGTGCTGTCTGGCTCCTCATTCTGCACAACAAGGAGTTCGCGGTGCCGCCCGTAAGTGGCTTTAACTCAGCAGGTTTGCCGTTTGATCGGTAGGCTACACGCAGGAATTCAGTGTCGACCGTGTAAAGTCTATTCTAGCCTACGAGCACGCATACAATCCATTACAGAGGCCCACCCTACAACAATAAATAGCTTGACTCGTGGCTAGACATGTGGTATAGAGGGGGCAAGCTATCTCCACCCCGGAGGTCATCGCCATGCCTTTGCGCCGTTCGCCCGCGCTGACTCCGGCTGCCTTGTGGGCCCGCCGCCGAAATTCC
>JASHQD010000187.1 GCA_030037755.1 Terriglobia bacterium | reverse complement strand
GAACCAGCGTCGATACCACGGTGGCGTTGAATACGCCGGCCGGGTCGCTCAATGCCGACGTGACTTACGGACCCAAGGACGAAAGCTACAATGGGCAGATAAAGGCGCCCCACATCAATCTTGCCAGGCTCGCGCCCATCGCCGATCGCAACGCAGAGATCACGGGAAGCATTGCGTTCAATGCCAGCGGGCAGGGTACTGTCAAGAATCCGGAACTCAAGGCCACTCTCGACGCTCCCGAGCTGCACGTCGGAACTCAAGACCTGAGCGGTCTCAAAGCCAAGGCCGATATTGCCAACCAGGAGGCGAAGGTCACGCTGGCCTCGACGGTCTCCGGTGCGCCAATCCAAGCTAATGGAACCGTGAACCTCACCGGTGAGCACCAGGCGCACATGACGGTTCAGAGCCAGACCATTCAGCTCGGGCCTCTGCTGGCCGCCTTCGTACCGCAGGCGCCGGCCGGTCTCAAGGGCGAGACCCAGATCAGGGCGTCGTTGGATGGCCCGTTGAGCGCGCCCCAGCAGGTCCGCGCACAGATCGAGATTCCCTCTCTGAGTCTCAGCTATCAAGCCCTGCAGATTGGCGCCGCGGCGCCGATTCGCGCCGAATATCGAGATGGCGTCGTCACTCTCGAACACAGCGAGCTGAAAGGAACCGATACCGATCTTCAACTGCAGGGATCGCTTCCCATCCGCGCGCCTGGCGCCGTCCAGGTGAGTGCGACGGGCGGCGTGGACCTTCACCTGATCCAGCTCATGGATGGGCAGTTGGACACATCCGGACGTATCGACCTGAACGTGAGCGCTCAGGGAACCGCGGCTCGTCCCGAGATCAAGGGCACGGTTCGGGTCAGCGATGCCTCGGTCATACCCGCCGGATCGCCGGTCGGGCTGGAGCAGGCGAACGGCGAGATTGACATTGGAAATGGGCGCGCCGAGATTAAGACGCTGACGGGACAGGTTGGCGGCGGAACGCTCATGGCGCGCGGTTTCGCCACCTATTCACCTTCGGTACAGTTCAACCTCGGGCTCAAGGCTGACGGCGTCCGGCTGCTTTTCAACGGTGTTCGCACAACGAGCGGCGCGGATCTCAACCTGACGGGCACACCGGCCTCCGGTCTTTTGGGCGGGCAGATCTTCATCGACAATTTGTCACTGACGAAGAGCTTTGATCTGGCCAACTTCGCCGGCCAGTTGTCGGGCTCATCCACCGTCGTCACCTCGTCGTCCCTCGAACAAAACATAAAGCTCAACGTCGCGGTGCTCTCGCGGGGGCAGATGAACGTGCAAAGCAGCCAGTTGAGCATGGAAGGATCGGTGAACCTGCAGGTTCGGGGCACCGTCGCGGACCCCGTCATTCTGGGCCGGACTGACATCGTCTCCGGCGAAGTGTTCTTCGAAGGAAAGCGGTTCGAAGTGCAAAACGGCGTGATCCAGTTCGCAAATCCTCTCGAGACGGAGCCGGTCCTGAACCTCGTGGTGACCACCACGGTGCAGCAATTCAATCTCACCCTCGACTTCGTCGGGCCGATCGATCGGCTGCGGACAACGTACACGTCCGACCCGCCGCTCTCACCGGTGGACATTATCGACCTGCTGGTTTCCGGCCACACCACCGAGGCAGCTCAGGCCTCGCCGACCACGCCGCAGTCACTGCTGGCACAGGGACTCTCGAGCGAGGTGAGCAGCCGGTTTCAGAAGCTGGTCGGGATCTCTTCGCTCACCATTGACCCTCAGATCGGTGGCAACCAGACGAACGCCCCTTCGCAACTCGCCATTCAGCAGCGCGTCACCAAGAACCTGTTCTTTACGTTCGCCACGGATGTCACCACCACGCAAGGCCAGGTCGTCCAGGTCGAATACCAGGTCACGAAGAGATATTCGTTGAGTGCCATCCGCGATCAGACCGGCGGCTACCAGGTCGAAGTGAAGATGCACAAGGTGTTCTGATTCGTCAGAAGTCAGTCGTCCGTTGGCTGTCGATGATCTCCAGGTTTCATATTCCTCGATAGGGAAGAGTGGCAATCGGGATGGGGAGAGCCAGTGCCGAATCACAACCTACATGAACCGGGCACCCCGGCGATGCGCGCCCAGGGGGGGAAAGACGTCGCTTCGCCGGGGAAACCCGAATCATGTCCACTCAAGGGACCGAGTCTTCAGCCCACAAGGAGCGGAAGATCACGTACCCCGCTGGAAGCAGGCTGAGTGATGCCTTCAACCCACAAATCGACGATAAGGTACCCTTCCGAGGGTCGTCTATCAGGTCGACTACTTAGGCCGTGTGGAGTTGGACCTGAGATTGCTCGGCTTCCGGGGGACGCGCCACTCGCAAACACCGCTGGTCCGCATGCTCTCAGGTCCGTCTGTTTCCTCTTGTCGGGTCCTTCCAACCGCCGTTTCGGCATTCTGCCCGATGGCTCTCAGTTGCGACGCTCGCTAGCATTGGCGTGTGGTTTCATGCCGCTCGCGCGCCAATCGCAAATCGAGGCGGCGGGCGAAACAAGGAGAATTTCGAAATGAACTGGGACCAGATCGAAGGCAAATGGCGGCAGGCGAAGGGCGAGGTGAAGCAGCGGTGGGGCAAGCTCACCGACGACGACCTGACTTTCATCGGTGGAAGCAAAGACAAGCTCGTGGGCCGGTTGCAGGAACGCTACGGTTTCAAGAAGGAACAGGCTCAGAACGAAATCGACAACTGGGTCTCGACGGTGTCGATCGGTAGTTCGGCCGAGCCCGCGTCGCGGGAGCACCGGGCAAGCTAAGACTCATTCAGGGCGCCGGCGCGGCCACTGAGGACGCCGTTCAGCCGGCGCCCGAAGCCTGACAACAACGCAATCGCACTTGCCACCGAGAGGTCATGGACATGAAGAAAACGACGCGGCAAAGCGCCCACTACGTCTGCGCGGGATGCGGCAAACCGTTCCAGACGCTGTTGAAGCTCTACGGGCATGAGAAGACCTGCAAGGGTCGCAAAACGCCGTCGCTCATAGCCCTCGCACGCCCGGTGCAGGAATGGTCTGCCAGTCCTGCAGCCTCAAATCAGTTCACAGTCAACAGTTGACAGTCGACTGTCAAACAGTCGGCCGCAATCAACGGGCGCCAGCCAGTCAGGACGCAAAAGCAGCCGCATGCGTCCGATCCATCGTTCAATCTCAGTATTCACTGTTAACTGTCGACTGCGGACTGCCAACGAATCGAGCCTCTATTCACTTTTCTCGGGCCGGACGCTTGTGCGGCGAAAACCGCGCGCCGTCGGGTCAGCCCCTGATCCACTCTGAAAAAATTACCCAGTCCTTTTTCTACACGAACCCTGTTGCAGCCTCGCAGATCGCGATCTGGCTCTGGCTGCTGGACTTGGCCGCGGAGGAAGTCTGGCAGATCGATTGCGGTGGATCGGCAGTTACGGGAAATCGGTTCTGGTTTCAACGGTTAAGGAGGCGCCCGTGAACAACGTTTCGCAGAATACAACCTGGGAGGAAATCGCGCGACGGCGTATTCGTGTGATCTTCGCCGACGACCACTTCGTTGTACGCCAGGGTCTCCGGGTGCTGCTTCAGGAAGAACCCCGCTGCGAGATCGTGGGTGAAGCGAATACCGGCCGCGAACTGGTGGAGAAGACCGTGGCCTTGCAGCCCGACGTGGCGATTGTCGACCTTCGCATGCCCGAACTCAACGGGCTGGAGGCGACGCGGCAGATCCGCGATCGTACCACGGGGACCGAGGTCGTGGTGCTGACCATGCATGAATCCGATGAGCTTGTGCGCGACCTGCTGCGGGCGGGCGCCATGGGCTACGTCCTCAAGAGCGACACCGCGCGCGATCTGGTGCTTGCGGTTCGTTCCGTCGCAGAAGGACGCCCCTTTTTCACCTCGAGCGTGGCCCGGATGGTCCTGAAAGGCTATATCGAGCCGGCAGCATGCAGCGGGGAGGACGATGTCGAACTGACCCCACGCGAGCGTGAAGTCGTGCAGTTGCTCGCCGAGGGCCGATCAAACAAGGAAGTCGCCTCTGCTTTGGGCATCAGCGTCAAGACGGCAGAGACCCATCGTGCTCACGTGATGCGAACGCTCGCTCTGAATTCAATCTGCGATCTTGTCCATTATGCGGTGCGGCAAAACATCATCGAGGCCTGAAATTCAAGAGGGGGAGAAACAGGGTGGGACATGATTCGGCGTCAGGCTCGGGTTCGGCTGGCAGGTGGCAGTGCTCTTCGACGGTCGCTGGTCGCGGCCGTCGCTCTCATCCTCTCCGGGCTTCCAACGACGTGCCTCGCACAAGCCCCGGCGCTCCAATCCTCTGACACTCAGTCGTCGTCCAGCGTCACCAGGACTGCGGAAAGCGAGAAGGGTTTCACTCTTTCGGCCTTCTACGGCGGGAGCTTCTTCTCTCATCAGCACATCACCGAGCTCAACGGGACAGTGGGCTATAACTTCAACAACTACATCGGCGTCGACGTCGGTGTTCCGGTCTACTTTGTGGGCGCGTCCCATGTGTTCGAGAGCCCGACAGGGCCCGTCCAACGCAGTTTAAGCGTCAACGGAATCGGCAACGTCTACGCAGACCTGCTTGTAAACTCGATCAGTACGCCCGTTCTCTATCTGGGCACGTTCCGCGTGACCGCGCCTACAGGAAACACACGGACGGGCTTCAGCACGGGCCGAGTGACCTACGACCTGGACAACTATTTCGACCACGATTTCGGACGGCTGCGCCCGTTTGCCGACGTGGGTCTCGCCAACTCGATCGCTGATACCCAGTTCTTTTACCGGCCATTCGTCACCCTGGGCACGGTTGTACTCTCCGAAGCCGGCACCACTTTCAGAGTGGTCCGGCACACGCGGGTGGGGGCTTCCCTTTACGACGACGCACCCATTGGCACTCAGACGGTGTTCAGCCGCATTAACGGCGCCGAAAGAACCGGACCGGCCCGTATCGACCGCGACAATGGCTATTCGGGGTGGGTAACCGTGAACCCGACATCTTTCCTGGTCCTGGAAGCCGGGTATGATCACAGCGTCCGATATGGGTACAACGTGTTTTCGTTTGGGGTCGGGATCAACATCAAACAGGCCTACCGGAGGGCCAAAGATTCCTTATAGCGAGCACGCGATTGAGACCAAAGGTGAAAAGGGCTTCTCACTTTTCTCACCATTGCCCACTGCCTCAGACACAATCGAATTGATACGATATACCTGCTGGAGGAATGCGGCCGGTGCGCGTTTGGTGACGGCACCGCCTGTTCACGCGGCTCGGTCACTCTCAGGCCGAGTTACTGAAGGGTAGTCGCCGTTATGACACAAGACGAGGTAAATCGGCTCTCCGGCCTTGCCCGCCGGCGCGTGGCGATCGAGCGCATTACGCCTCAGATCGACTGCGGACGTTTCCCCGTCAAGCGCGTCGTAGGCGATCTCGTTGACGTCGAGGCCGATCTCGTGTCGGACGGGCACGACCTGCTGGGCGCCGTCCTCAAGCACTCGGACTCGACCGGCGCGCTCGCCGAACATCCCATGGAACTCATCAACAACGACCGCTGGCGGGCCGCGTTCCAGGTCCGCGAGATGGGCCTTCACCTGTTTGCGATCGAAGCCTGGGTCGATCATTTCGCCACGTGGCGCCAGGGCCTGGCCAAGAAGGTCGAGGCCGACCTCGATGATCGCGAAGCGCTGATCGAATTGAAGATCGGGGCGCGCTTTGTCCGGCGGGCCGCGGAGCGCGCGGACGAGGCGAGGCGCGGCCTGCTGGAATATCTGGCCGGGATCCTGGATGAACCCTCTGACCTGAAGGCCGCGTTGCAGACCGCCCTGAGCGATGCGACGGGCGCGATGATGCAGGATTATGCGGACCGCCGCTTCTCCACGACCTCTCCGGTGCTCGAAATCCGCGTGGATCCGGAGCGTGCGCGGGCGAGCGCCTGGTACGAGATGTTCCCGCGCTCCGCGTCGCCGGTTCCGGGCAAACACGGCACCCTTCGCGACTGCGTCGACCGGCTGCCGTACGTCGCCGGCATGGGTTTTGACGTGCTCTATCTACCGCCCATCCACCCCATCGGAATCGCCAATCGCAAAGGCAAAAACAACAATCCTGTGGCCGAGGCTGACGACGTCGGCAGCCCCTGGGCGATCGGCTCAGCACTCGGCGGCCATAAGGACATCGACCTCCAGCTCGGCACGCTCGACGATTTCAAGTATCTGCTCGCCAAGTGTAAGGAATTCGGCATGGACCTGGCGATCGACCTCGCCTTTCAGTGCTCCGCCGATCATCCTTATCTGAGGTCGCATCCGGAGTGGTTCCTGGCGAGGCCCGATGGGACTATCCAGTACGCCGAGAATCCGCCCAAGAAGTATCAGGACATTTATCCGTTCTATTTCGAGACGGAAGAATGGACAGACTTGTGGGACGAGCTCAAGGACATCGTGCTCTACTGGATCGCTCAGGGCGTGCGCATTTTCCGCGTCGATAATCCGCACACCAAACCGTTTGCGTTTTGGGAATGGCTGATCGGCGAAGTGAAGCGCGATTACCCGGAGGTCCTGTTCCTGGCCGAGGCCTTCACGCGGCCCAAGATCATGTACCGCCTGGCGAAGCTCGGTTTCACGCACTCTTACACCTATTTCGCCTGGCGAAACAGCAAGTCGGAATTGACGGAGTACCTGAAAGAGCTGACCACCACGCCCGTGCGCGAATTCTTTCGGCCTCATTTCTGGCCCAACACGCCTGACATTCTTACTAACGAGCTGCAGACCGGCGGCCGGTCGGCGTTCATGAGTCGTCTCGTGCTGGCAGCGACTCTCTCCGCCAACTATGGGATCTACGGACCGGCGTTCGAGCTGATGGAGAATCGCGCGCTGATTCCCGGCAAGGAAGAGTACCTGAACGCGGAGAAGTACGAGATCCGCCAATGGGACATCGATCGTCCAGACAGCCTGCGCGACTTCGTCACCCGCGTGAACCAGTGCCGTCGCGAGCATCCTGCGCTCGAACGCGACGACACGTTGCGCTTTCATCCGACCGACAGCGACCAGCTGATTGCCTATTCGAAATCGACGCCGGACCTCGCGGACACGATCCTGGTGGTGGTGAATCTCGACTTCTTCAACACGCGCTCGGGCTGGACCGATTTGTCCCTTGCGAACCTCGGCCTCACTTCCTGGCAGGTGTATCGCGTACGCGACCTGCTGACCGGCAACGAGTATCAATGGCAGGGTGCTCGCAACTACATCGAGCTGAATCCGGCAAAGATTCCGGCCCATATTTTCCACATCAGGAGGTGATCTCCACCGAACCGCGACTCGGCGCAATGAAACCGGAGTGGCGCGTGGCGAGTGGCTAGGCCCCCGACGATTATCGCTAGCCACTCGCCACTTGCCACCAGCCACTTTCGCGGAAGCCCGCTCCAGAGAGAGATCATCCAACCTTCTTATGACCGAACCCATGATTTCCCCGCGGTCTCTGCTCGATAAGCTTCCGGAGTTTTTGAAGCAGCAGCGCTGGTTTGGCGGCAAGGCTCGCGCCCTACGCTCCATCGACATTCTGGATTCCGTGCCGATGTGCGACGACCGCGTGACGGCGGAGCTTGCGCTGGTCGAGGTCCACTATGCCGATCGCTACCCGGACGAGACCTACGCCGTGCCGCTCGTGCCCGGCAATGAGCTGCACGACGCGCTGCGCGAGCCGGCCTTCCTCACACTACTCCTGAAATCGATCGAGGGCGGGCGCATTTTCAAGGGCGAACAGGGCGAATTGTTCGCAAGCCCGTCGAGCGCTTACCGGAGCAACGGCCCCTCGGATGACCTGCGTGCAAAGCTTGTGGCCAGCGAGCAGAGCAACAGCTCGGTGATCTACGAGGACCGTTACATCCTCAAGCTATTTCGCCAGGCCGGCGAGGGAATCAATCCGGAACTCGAGATCGGGACCTTCCTCAGCGAGCGTGCGCGATTCACGCACGTGCCCGCGCTGGCCGGTTCGATGCTGTACCGAGGTTACAACGGCGGTGTGCGCACCCTCGGCATTCTGCAGTCGTTTGTCGCCAACGATGGGAACGCGTGGGAATACACGCTGAAAGAGCTCGCCGACTACTTCGAGCGCGCATCCGAGGACAAGCTAGCGGGGGCGCCAGCGAAGTCAGCCGTTGCCAGCGCGGACAGCAAGGAACAGTTGGGATCGTATCCGGAGGCGGCGGACCTGCTTGGCAAGCGCACTGCCGAGCTTCATCTCGCGCTCGCTTCCGATCCCAACGATCCGGAATTCGCCCCGGAGCCTTTCTCGGAGCCATTTCGGGATATCTTCCGCCGTTCTGCCCTGGAGCAGTGCGAAAGAGTATTCAAGACGCTCCGGGCACAGGCTGATTCCCTGCCCTCGAATGCTGTGGAGAGCGCCCGGCAGGTACGCGATCTGCGCAGCGCCATCGAGGATCGGCTGCAGGGCTTCTGTGCCGGACCGGATGGCGGCGCCCGGATTCGCATCCACGGCGATTATCATCTCGGCCAGGTGCTGCACACCGGCGGCGACTTCGTCATCATCGATTTCGAAGGCGAACCGGCGCGGCCACTTGCGGAGCGTCGCGGCAAGCAGTCGCCGTTGCAAGACGTCGCCGGCATGCTGCGATCGTTCCACTACGCCGCCATCAAGGGCATGCGCGACTGGCTGGCAGAATCCGCAACCCCGGCAGACGTGCCGGGTTCGTCGCTAGCCACGCGCGAGGAATTGCTGCCTCGGGCGATGCTGTGGAGGGCAGCCGTGTCGCAGCGATTCCTGCAGTCATATTTAAGCGACGCTGCGCCCGGAAGATTTCTGCCGGGTTCCGCGGAAGCCATTCGCAGCCTGCTCGACGCCTACCTGCTGAGCAAAGCCGTCTACGAGCTTGGCTACGAGCTGAACAACCGGCCGGACTGGGTGATCATCCCACTGACGGGAATTTTGGACATCATGGGCCGTTGATGTCCGGTTGCTGGTTCGCGGTTGCCGATGACCGGTCAGCCTTGTTGTTTGTCATCAGCGGACGTCTGTCACGTCAGGTGACGTGACATTTGAATTGTTCTCGGATATGTCTCCCGGTGGTAAAACCACCAGCCTGACCAGCCGTGCGCTTCGCTCACAAACGTTCGCTACTGGGAGCGCGGAGGCCTCGGCTTGCGATGGAACCTGCGTTAGCGTAAGCTCACCTTCATGGACGAACTCATCTTCGAGGTGACTCAGGAAGGCGACGGCGGCTTTGTGGCGGAGTGCCTTACTGAAGGCATTTTCACTCAGGCCGATGACTGGCAGACCCTGCGCGAGAATGTAAAGGGCGCGGTAGCAGGCTTCTATTTTGACCAGCAGGAGCGGCCTGGCCGGATTCGTCTCCACCTGGTTCGAGACGAGGTCCTCGTCTAGCTGTGAAGATCCCACGCGACCTGGCTGGGAGAGATCTGGCCAAAACCCTGTGTCGCGATTGGGTTATCGGGTGATCCATCAGGAAGGCAGCCACGTCATTCTCGAAACGGAGGACCGGCACCAGCGCATCGCGGTGCCCGCGCACCTTTCCCTCCGTCTCGGTACCCTCCGTGCGATCCTGCGATCTGTGGCACAACATAAGGAGTCGCGCGGGAAGATCTGATTCGCTCGCTTCTTTAATACGATGGTTTATGTCAGATACGACGGTCGACCCTACACCATTTACCTGCGACACTGACCCACCGGTGAGCGGCTTTCTGCACGCTCCTGGGCCGGGCGCCTCACGCGCTGACGCGATCGTGCTCACGCACGGCGCCGGATCGAATTGCCAGGCGCCCCTCTTGAGAGCGTTGGCAACAGCGTTCGCCGCCGCCGGATTCACTGTGCTGCGCTGCGATTTGCCGTATCGCCAGAAGCGTCCGCATGGACCGCCGTTTCCGGGCGAAGCCGCGCGAGACCGGCAGGGATTGCAGAACGCGGTCGAGGCTCTCAAGTCATCCAAGAGTGCTGGCGGCGCCCCGTTTGATCACGTCTTTCTCGGCGGACACTCCTACGGCGGCCGCCAAGCCACGATGCTCGCGGCTGAACACCCCAGTCTTGCAAGCGGGCTGCTCCTGACGTCCTACCCGCTGCATCCGCCGGGCCAGCCGGCGAAGCTCCGTACCGATCACTTCCCCTCCCTGCGCATCGACGCGTTGTTCGTGCAGGGCGCCAGTGACCCGTTCGGATCGATCAAGGAGATCGAGCAGGCGCTGAAGCTCATCCCAGCCCGAACGTTGCTGGTGAAAGTGGAGGGTGTAGGACATGATCTCGGTTCCGGCCGGAGCAAGCGCGGCGCGACGGGTGGGTCAAGCTCTTCAGCTTCTCTCCCTGAAGCAATCGTTGCGGATTTCTTGCGGTTCTTCGATCTGACGTAGGGCCCTACGTCAAATCGAGTCACTACCCCATCGCCTTGACTAGGCCGGATTCACGGCCGATACTACAGGCGCCGCGCCACGAGGAAGCGCTCGTGAGATATCCGATGACAGGTCATCCACGACTCCGACTTATTCACCTGACCGCCTGTCTTGGCGCCTGCGCATGCGTGTTCATCGCCATTGAGCTGTGCCGCGCGCAATCCAGCGCAGCCCAGACCACGACCGAGCCCGAAGTGGCCTCGCACGAGAGCCAGCCGACATTCGCTATTCGCGTGAGGAGCAATGAAGTTCTGGTGAGAGTGGTCGTGCGGGACGCGAACGGCAAGCCGGTCACGAATCTGAGCCAGCAGGACTTCCGGGTCTTTGACGATAACCGCCCGCAAACGATCACTCACTTCTCAGTAGAAACTGCCAAGGCCCAGCCGATCCCCGCGGCAACTCCGCCGGCAGCCGCTGCGACGAATTCTTCAGTTCCCGGGAGCAGCCAGGCAACGGCTCCGTCGATCGTCCTGCCGACCCAATTCATGGCGCTTTACTTCGACGATATCCACCTCGAGTTCGCCGACCTCGCCCGGACGCGCGACGCGGCCGAGCGTTACCTGACCGCGAACCTGAAGCCAGGCGATCGCGCCGGAATCTTCACTTCGTCAGGACAGCACGAACTCGACTTCACCGACGACCGAGCGAAGCTGCACGACGCTCTCAACCAGCTCGCGCCGCGGCCGATGGGCGCGAGCAAATCGGACTGCCCGCAGATTCTTCCTTACCAGGCCTACCAGATCGTCGAGGGCGAGGACACAACCGCCATGACCATCGCCCAGCAGGAGGCTATCGAGTGCACTTGTTCGGCCAAAATGCAAGTTGCTGGGGTAAACACGCTGGGCAATGCTGGAACTTCCGCAGTCGCGGCGGGACCGGTGGGCGCGCCCGCAGGAACTCTGTGTCCGCAGGCCTCGCCCGACGCGATCATGCATCAGGCCGAAGTCGTCCTCCAAGGCTCCGAACTTGAGACTCGCTACGCTCTTCAGGGCCTCGAGCGCCTGTGCCACCGCATGGAGACGCTCCACGGACAGCGATCGACCGTGCTGATTTCGCCCGGCTTCATGACCATCACCCAGACGCCGGAGTTCGAGCGCGTGGTCGATGAAGCGCTGCGGCAGAACGTGGTGATCAGCACGCTCGACGCCCGCGGGCTCTACGCCGAAAAGGGATTGGGCGACGCTTCCGAGGATGTGCATTTTCCGAGCGACGGCGGAACGCTCATGAACACCAAGATCCAATACGCGACGCAGTCCAGGAGCATGGATTCGGACGTGCTCATCAGCCTTGCCGACGCCACCGGCGGCGTGGCCTTTCGGAACAACAATGATTTCGACGAAGGGTTCCGGCGAGCCGGCGCCTTTCCCGAGGTCTATTATGTGCTGACGTTCGCTCCCGAGGATATGAAGGCCGATGGGCGCTTCCATAAAATCAAAGTCACGTTGGCCGACAATCCCTCGCACTACGCGCTCCAGGCTCGGAAGGGCTATTTCGATCCCAACAAGGACGAAGATGCCGCCACGCTTGCGAAAGAGGAGCTGGAAACGATCGCGTTTTCGGATAACGAGCTGCACGATATCCCGGTGGAGTTTCATACTCAGTTCTACAAGTCCGGCCCCCAATCCGCCACGCTCACCGTGCTGGCCCACGTCGATGTCAGCCACTTCCGGTTCCGCAAGGTGGCCGACCGCAACCTGGACAACCTCACGGTGGTCACGATTCTGTTCAACCAATCGGGAGACTATGTTGCCGGGCAGGAGCGGGACATCGAATTCCATCTGCGAGACTCAACGCTGGCCAAGCTGATCCAGAACGGGATCACCACGCGAGTAAATCTCGCGGTGAAGCCCGGCACTTACGCGGTCCGCGAGATTGTTCGCGATTCCGAGGGCGGCGAGGTGTCGGCACTCAATGGCTCGGTGGAGATCCCTTAGGGAGTAGGGAGTAGGGAGTAGGGAGTAGGCATTGAGACATTCGGATTGGGAATCTCCGCTATCGCTGTTCTTCCCTACTCCCTATTCCCCATTCCCTACTCCCTCTTCAACTATCTTGAGGAGATTATGAACCGGCTCAGAATCCTGCTTGGACTCGTGCTTGCCACCACCTTGACTCTCGCCCAGACCCAACCGGAAGGTGAACAGCCGCTGACTGCGCTGCCTTACACTCCGAGTCTCGACGTGGCGTCGATGGATACCATCGCCGACGCCTGCGTGGATTTCTACCAGTACAGCTGCGGTGGGTGGAAGCAGCACAATCCGATTCCCGCCGATGAGGCAAGCTGGAGCGTCTACGGCAAGCTCGGCGACGAGAATCAGCGGTTCTTATGGGGAATCCTGCAGGAAGCGTCGAACCCCGATCGCGATCGCACCGTGTCCGAGCAGAAGATCGGCGACTACTTCCAGGCGTGCATGGACGAGCCCGCGATCGAGAAGCTTGGCGCGTCGCCGCTCGAGTCCGGACTCCACGAGATCTCCGCCCTCAAGTCGAAGGACGATCTCGCGCCCTACCTTGGCCGCGAGCATATGGCGCTTCGCCGCAGCGGAATGCTCTTCTCCCTGGGCTCCGATCAGGACTACGCGGACTCCACCCAGGTGATCGCTTTTGCCCGCGCCGGCGGTCTGGGCCTGCCCGATCGCGATTACTACACCAAGACTGACGCGCGCTCCCAGAAGATCCGCGACCAGTACCTCGTTCACGTACAGAACATGTTCGAACTGCTCGGCGATTCGTCGGATGCGGCCGCCCAGGAAGCCAGGACCGTCATGTCGATCGAGACCGCGCTGGCCGAAAAAACCCTCACGCGCGTCGAGCGGCGCGATCCATACAATCTGTTTCACAAAATGGATCTCTCTCAACTGAAGGCTCTGACACCCGATTTCGATTGGGCCGAATACCTCGACGCGGAAGGATTGGCGGGCGTGAGGACGTTCAACGTCACCGAGCCCGAGTTCTACAAGGAGATGGACCGCCTGATCACGACCGAGAGCATGGACGATTGGAAGACGTACCTGCGCTGGCA
>JASHQD010000186.1 GCA_030037755.1 Terriglobia bacterium | reverse complement strand
GACCTTCTCGAAGAACTTCATAAGATTCCCGAGAATGAATTGTCCCCTGCTGTCATTGGTTTTGTGGCCGATCAGGAGATGTTTACCCGATTTGACGCCGGTCAGTGGGATCTCTGTGCGGCGGCCGCGCGAAAAGCGGCCCGGATCTTCGAAGAGTCGGGAGATGTCTGGCCGCGCGCCGATGTCGATCTGGGACTTTTCTGGCAGCCGCTCTACTGCGGCCAGCCGGCACAAGCAGAAAGGCTGATACTCGAAGCCATCCCGCGCGCAGAGCAGGTTGGACACGACATCGCGAAGCAGTTGTTACTTGGGGCCCGGGCGGGGGTATACACTGCCAACGGAAGCTTGCAGAGCGCCGAGCGGGCAGCGAGAGAAACGTTGGCGTTTGGGGAGTCCCGTCATCTCGGATGGCGCTTCGTTTTCGATGCGGTCCTGGGTGGCACTGTTCTATACCTGGACCAGATCGAGGAAGCACTCTCGCTGTTGGCCAAAGCGGCTGCGGGCCCTACAACGCATTTCCGTGGCTTTCCGGAGGGACTGATTGCTTTGGGCATCAGCGCGGCTGAGATGGAGGGAGCGGCGGATGCCTGCGATGCCGCGATGCGATTCCTGCCACGGCCGGGAGCCAGCCGCGGAGTGGGAGCGTGGCACGCCGTCCTCAGCCTGACGGAAGCGCTCTGTCTCTGCGGGCGTCGCGAAGAGGCCGGACGTTTGCAGGCAGAGGCGGAGAAGATCGCCGCCGAGTGGGACTGCAGTCTTTACGGATTTCCCGTCCGGACCGCGGCAGGCATCGCGGCCGCCTGCGCCGGCAACTGGACGCGTGCCGAAGAGCACCATCGCGCCGCCATCGCGCGGATGGAGGCCGTGCCCTACATTACCGCACAGCCCATCGCCGGCTACTGGTATGCGGACATGCTCGCCGAGCGCGGAGGCCCTGGAGATACCGAGGCTGCCAAAACCGTGTTCAAGGAGTCCATTGCCGGGAGTGAAAGAATCGGCCTTGCTCTGTATGCCCGTTTGGCTCGGCAGAGGCTGGCGCGAATCTTATAAGTGAAGCCCCGGCTTTTCGATTCAATTCGCATGGGGCCAGTTCTCAGGAATCTGTATCTCGAATCTCGAATTTCGAGTCCCGAGCATGTCCGCCAACGCCTGGCCTTCGACCGCGTCATCTTAACTGACTATGCAACCTTGCGGCGCGCCGCTATAGCCTCTATACTGTTACCTATACGGGAAATTCGATAGCGCCAAAGCGTCCGCGGTCTTGTCCTCACCGAGGCGTGTTATATCGCAGGTTTTCCCATGCGCGTGCTTATTGTCGAGGATGACGCTCCCCTCCGGCAGTACCTGCAAAAGAGTTTTCAGGCGATGCATTGCCAGACGGTGCTCGCCGCGGATGGCGAACAGGCATTTGACATGGCCGGCCAGGATAGCTATGACTTTGTCATCCTCGATCTTAACCTTCCCAAGCGCGACGGGCTTGAGGTTTTGCGAGAGATCCGCGTTCGAAACCCCGCTGTGCCTGTCTTAGCCCTGACCTCGCGTCGCGAAGTTCAGGATCGCGTGCGAACCCTCGATCTTGGCGCGGACGATTATCTGTCGAAGCCATTTGCCTTCGCGGAACTGTCGGCGCGGATCCGAGCCCTGGCCCGACGAACCAGGCAGCCGGCCAACCACCAGCTGCAAGTGGGGGATTTGGAAGTGAATCGGATCGAGCGGCGCGCAACCCGGGGGGGAAAGCCGATCGACCTCACCCCCAAGGAGCTGGCCTTGCTCGAGTACTTGATGGAGCATGCGGGCACCTGCGTGACCCGGGCGATGATCATTGAGAATGTCTGGAAGATGCACTCGGAAACGGTCACCAACGTCGTGGACGTGTACGTCAATTATCTGCGCAGAAAAGTCGACGACGGTTTCGAGCTGAAGTTGATCCATACCATCCGGGGCGCGGGTTACCAGATCGGCCTCGCAGCGAGTAACGGTGTACGGTGATGGCGACGAATGCTTTGAGCTGCGCGGGAGCGGGCATCGTTTTGTTCGAGAACCGTGCTCGACGCGCTGAGGAGTCCCGGAACTGGTGTTTGAAACTACTGTCGATGTTGCTTCATGAAATGAGCCAGCCATTAACGGTGCTGGCCGGCGAAATTCAATTGGCCCTGCTCGATCACCATTCTGAGACCGAATATCGCGGCGTTCTGCAACAATGTGCGGCGCAGACCGACCGGCTGTGTCAATTGCTGGCGTTGTTGAGGGAATTGGCTGACGCCGAGAGGCCGCCCGACTCTGGCGCAGGAGCCAGCCTCAAAGACGCCCTGCGTGAGTCCGTCGAGCTGCTCGGACCTCTGGCTGGGTCTAAAGGAGTGCAGGTCGGACTCGAGGTTACGAGGGATCACAAGGTCAACGTCGCCGCGGAGCGCTTGAATAAACTTCTCTTTCAACTCCTTAAGTTCGCGATTGACCGCAGTCCAAAAGATGGCCAGGTGCGCGTGGTCCTCCTGTCGTCGGCACACGACGCGATCTGCCGCGTGATCGACGTGGGCTCAATGCCGAGCATTGAGGACGTGGCGCGACTGCTCGATCCTTCTACGACAGCGGGGCAGCGTCTTGAACTCGATTTGCACCTGGAGTGGTGCCTCGCCAAGCGAATGATCGAAGCGTGCGGTGGAAGCTTCGACGTCAGTGGCAACGCGGAGCATTGCAGCGTGAGCGTCGCTTTGCCGCTCTATACACCCGACGGACGAAAGGGTGGCTGAAAATGGAAACCGAGTGTAGCGCTGAGAGCGCGGGCCTGAACCCGGGCATGCTCGTCGCAAGTTCCAACGCCGATTTTCGCCGTCACGTCGTGGAAGGTCTTCGTGCCTCTCATTGGCCGGCGCGCGAGGCAATGGGCGGCGCTGAGGCCCTGAGCAAGCTGGAGACCGGCGATTGCCACATCCTCCTGCTCGACCAGTGGCTGCCGGATCTTGACGTCACGGAACTCGTGGGGCGTGTGCGAGACCTCCACCCTGGCATAGCCGTCTACGTGGTGGACTCCGCCGGCGCCACACCCATCGCAAGCGAGGAGCCCGAGGGGCGATCGTATCGCGACACCGTTCATAAACTTCTGGAGGGAGTGCGAAGGCTGAACTCGCCGTCTCCTGCGCGCGACGCACCGTCTCTTCCACCCGCCGAACAGGCCCCGTCCGCCTCCCTTGAGAATCTCGACGAAGAGCTTTCCGAGCCCTTGCCGGACATGGTTGGTGTGAGCCCGGCGATGCAGGATGTGTGCCGGCTTGTGCGCCTGGTGGCGCAGCGCAATACAACTGTCTTGCTGACGGGCGAAACCGGGACAGGCAAAGAGTTGGTGGCGCGCGCCGTTCACCTGGTGGGCCCGCGTAAGGGTCAGCCTTTCATCACCGTCAACTGCGCTGCCATCCCCGAGCCCCTGCTGGAGTCCGAGCTCTTTGGGTACGCGCGAGGCGCCTTTACCGGCGCGT
>JASHQD010000185.1 GCA_030037755.1 Terriglobia bacterium | reverse complement strand
GCCGTGGTGTCGACGGCCTTCACTCTCGGCGCCGGAATCAACTGCGAGTCCTGCTCGACCAGCAGGCACCCTTGCTCTCCCAGCTTGACGATCACCGTGCGCGCCTGCCGGTCCTGCAGCTTGCTCGCGATTTCCAAAGCCTGCTCGGGATTGAGCTGGCTGGGCGCGAGACCGGCCAGAATCGCCGCCTCGGTTTCGTTCGGCGTGATGATGTCCGCGAGTGCGAAGAGCTCATCCGGCACGGCGCGCGCGGGCGCTGGATCGAGGATTACCCGGGCTCCGGCGCGGCGCGCCGCCCTGGCCGCCGCGAGCACCGTCGGCAGCGGATTCTCGAGCTGCAGCAGCACCCACGCTGCGCCTTCGAGGTCGTGCGCTGCCCGGTCGACGTCCTCCGGCGAGAAGCGATCGTTCGCGCCAGGCACGATGATGATCGAGTTGTGCCCGTCATCTCCGACGAAGATTAACGCGATGCCGCTCGTGCCTTCGACACTCAACAATCCCTCAACATCGCAACCTGCCTGCTGCAGATTGGCCCGCATGGCGCGCCCGAAATCGTCGCTGCCCACGCGTCCGATCATCGAGACGCGTCCGCCGAGCTTTGCGGCAGCATAAGCCTGATTGGCGCCTTTGCCGCCAGGCTCGCTGAAGTAGGTGTGTCCGGTGATGGTCTCGCCGACCACGGGGATACGCGCGGCGCAGCCCACGAGGTCCATGTTCAGACTGCCGATGACGACGATTCTATCTGACACGTGTTACTCCTTGCTGTGAAGCGTCTGTGTTCTCCGGAGTCTGTGTACTACTGCCGGAATTCTTCGCGGTGCGCGAGGATTTTTGGGTCTCGCCACTCGCCACTTGCCACTCGCCACTTTTGGCCGATTGGGTTGCAGTTCACACTGCAATCATGGCGCGCCGTGCGCACGAGGCGTCGGCCCGGTCATCAGCCGGACGAAGTCCTGGTAAAGCCTCATGGTGTCGAGGTCGTCTTGAACGTGCACCAGTTGTTCGCCCAGGCCGGGATTCATGCCCGGCTCCCAATTCAACGTGTTGCCGTAGCCCGCTCCGTGATCGATTTCGCCGTCCATGTAAAGCGTCTCTTCCCTGGTGATGATCGCCGGATCGAGCCACGCCGCCGCGGCCAGCTCATCCCACATGTAGTTGCCCGCGCGACCGTATTTCGAAACGTACTGCGCCACGGGTGTCTTGGTCTTGCCGATCTCGTTCAGCATGGCTCGTTCGACGCGAGTCTTGACGGAAATGTCGACGGTGGTCGCCGTGATTTTGGGCCAGTGCCCGTGGAGCACCTTGTTCGTGGCTTCGGGGTCGAACCAGAAATTGAATTCGCGCTGTGGTGAATGAGCGAATTCGGCGCCGTAGGTATGCGGATTAATGCTGCCGCCCATGACGACCAGTTCTTTGATCAGCTCGGGAAACTCGGGGTCCAAATCCATGGCCAGCGCGAGATCCGTGAGCGGACCGGCGGCGTAGAGCGTCACCTCGTGCGGATACTGACGCGCCATCCGGACCATGAAGTGCGCGGCGTCTTCGTTGGAAGGCTTCGTCGTCGGATTGCCTTCCTTTAGTGGCGGGATCACAAAGGGATCGTGGTACTGCCAGGTTGGCGAACGCACGAACCACGCGCCCATGTAATAGATTTTGCCGTAAAGCTTCTCCCACTCTTCGGTGCGCTCCTTGGTGTTGACGAGCGGGAAAGTGGCGCCCGGCACGACCGGAATGTCGGTGCGGCCGACGATCTCGAGCATGCGCAGCGTGTGCGCGACCTCTTCGTCGCGCCAGCCGTCGCCGGTCACAACCGTGATGCCGAGCGTCTCGACTTGCGGGGACTGGATGAAGAGCAGGATCGCGTCCTCGTCGGTGCCTGCCGGTCCCATCGCGTCTTGATCGATGATGACCTTGGCTGTGCCTTGTGCGGCGGCGCAGGCGCTGAACGCGAGCAGGCCAATGATCGCGCCGCACAGCCGTGCCGTGCAGCATGCCCTCGATTGAGTGTGAATACGAGTCACTGGAGACTGTATCGTTGCCGCTTGACGAATTCGCCGTGTCCGGCTCGGCCCACGAACTTGCCATTGTCGATCAGCAGCCGGCCTCGCGACAATACTTGCCTGGGCGCGCCCTTCACCTTGATTCCTTCGAACATCGAGTAGTCCACGCGCATGTGATGAGTCGCGGCGCTGATCACCTGTTCGAGATTGGGATCGAAGATCACCAGGTCGGCGTCCGAGCCTACCGCAATGGTCCCCTTGCGCGGGTAGAGTCCGAACAACCTGGCGGGCGCAGTCGAGACCATCTCCACAAATCGATTCACCGGGAAGCGTCCGCCGTGCACGCCGCCGGTGAACACCAGGCTCAGGCGATGCTCGATTCCCGGACCGCCGTTCGGAATCTTGGTGAAGTCGTCTTTGCCCAGCTCCTTTTGCTCCTTGTAGCAGAAAGGACAGTGATCGGTGGATACCACTTGTAGCTGGTCGGCAGCCAAACCCTTCCAGAGCCGCTCCTGATGCCACTTTTCGCGCAACGGCGGCGTGAAGACGTACTTCGCCCCTTCGAAGCCCGGCACGTCGAAGTTCTCGATCGAGAGATAGAGGTATTGCGGGCAGGTTTCGGCGTAGACCGGCAATCCACGGTCGCGCGCCTCGCGGACTTTCTCCAGCGCCTCGCTGCACGAAAGATGCACGATGTAGACGGGCGATCCCGCCATTTCCGCGAGCGCGATGGCTCGTCCTGTAGCCTCGGCCTCGGCTGTCGTGGGGCGCGTGAGCGCGTGATACTTCGGGGCCGTCTTGCCCTCGGCCAGCGCGCGCCGCACGATCACGTCGATCGCGCCGCCGTTCTCGGCGTGCATGCAGATCATCGAGCCGCTGTCCGACGCCGTCAGCATGGCTTTGAAGATCAGTGCGTCCTCGACCATGAAGATGCCGGGATAGGCCATGAAGAGCTTGAAGCTGGTCACGCCTTCGCCCGCCAGCGACTTCATCTCCTCGAGGCGCGCGTCAGGCAGGTCGGTGACGATGCAGTGGAACCCGTAGTCGATCACGGCCTTGCCGTCCGCTTTCTTCCACCAGGTGTCGAGCGCGTTGCGCAGCGTCTGGCCCTTCTGCTGGATGGCGAAGTCGATCAGCGTCGTAGTGCCGCCGAAGGCCGCTGCGATCGTGCCCGACTCGAAGTCATCCGCGCTCTTGGTGCCTCCAAACGGCATATCAAGATGCGTGTGGACGTCAATGCCGCCGGGGATGATGTAGTTGCCGGCCGCGTCCACGACGTGCGACGCGGCATCCGCCGGCAGATTCTGCCCCAGAGCTACGATCTTGCCGCCGCTGATGCCGAGATCGGACGCGTACGTGTCGGTCGCTGTCGCGATGATGCCGTTCTGAATCAGGGTGTCGAATTGCATCGGAGTTCACAGTCGACAGTCAACACTCGACAGTTGACAGGCAATTGAAAGTCAAAAGTCGAAGGTCGAACGTCGAAAGTTGAAACGGCTGGCAACCGTCTTTTCGACCTTTGACTTTTGACCTTTGACTTCGACCCGGCCGACTGTCAACTGTGAACTGTCGACTGTGAACTGTCAACTTCATCCCCACATCCCGTCCTTTGGCCTTGGCCATTTTCTCCATTCATCGCCTTTGAGACTCCTCCACGGTTCTTGACTCCGGTCCGGATCGCCGTTGGCCAGCAGTTTGTGGCGGTACCGCTCCAACGCCCCCGGTTTCGCGATCCGGAATAGCCGCGAGCGTACTTTGCCCTCGTAGACGCGGTAGCCGGCAGGCCAGCCGGGAAGGCAACGGCGCCTCTGGCACCAGAAGACCATCCCGGCGCGGGTCCAGGGGTCGATGATGCCGTATCGCCGCAGAACGAATCCGCAGTGGGACGATACCGGATGTTTGTTTCTTCCTGAAAGCAAAGGGTTTTCCAGCTTTGTTCCCGAGAGGTGGGTGCGTAGAGCCAGGCACCAGGCCCGAAGGGCGATCTTGTCGATCTCCCGGCGCGACGCCAGATCCTGCCCGCGAATCGCATGCGCCACCCGGGATCGGACGGCCCCGTAAAGGGCTTCCCACCCCGTCTGACCGGCTTCGAGAAGCTGAGTCCGCAGCCGCGAGGAGCGTGCCACCAGGACAGCATACCGGCCGTGCTTCAGAGCATTCAGGCTGACACGGGCCTTGCCGCGACGGGTGCGCGGTCCGGTGGATTTGAGAGCGTTCGCCCGGCGCGCGGCCAAAGACTTGGGCGTAACTGTCATTGAGGTAAGCCACTGGTTCGACCAGTGAGACTCGAAAAAGGTTTGACCGTTGCCCGGGGTAACATCCGCCTCCAGGTGGCTTGGTGAGAACCAACTCCGAGAGGAGGATGAAATGTCGAACCCTTATCAGAGC
>JASHQD010000184.1 GCA_030037755.1 Terriglobia bacterium | reverse complement strand
TTTTGGGTCCAGATGTTGCTGCCGCAGGGTCCGGGCGGCGCCGAACCGCTGCCCCATAACCCGGCCAGGGCGAACTGGTTGAACGCGGATGTCGCGCCCACCGCGTTAAAAACGATATTGACCTGCGCGCGGCTGCTGGAAGCCAGTCCGAAGATTGCCAGCGTCACCGCCAAAGCAATCGCTTTAACCTTCACTGCCATTGTCTCTCCTCCTGGGATGTGTATTGTCTACTATGTGAATCGACATGATGTGCTTGCGCGAGAATTCTGTCTCAGCTCTGGTTGCGGGATGGTGAAGATTCGGTTACATGGGGGTTAAATCTGTATGGAGATTTCGGCTCGCGCGCTAGCTGAGAGCTGAAGAGGTCGTGAGGGCCTGTACCGTCGTGGTTCAAACCGTCTTGCGTCGAAAAAGGGCAACTCTTTTCCCATGCCACTTCCTAGAGGGTGAGGCGCTTTCCGGGTTCCCAACGCCGCGGGCGTTGGCCTCGTCGAGCAACGCGGGTTGCAGTCGCAGTGCAAAATTACTTCGTCTCACAGATTCATTTCCTCGAAATGAGCGTCATAGGTCGTCCTCAGCCGGCGCGCGAAGAAATTCGCCGGCCGGATGGCGCAGGCCTTGTGCGAGCTTCGAGGTGAGGTGCACCCGCGCGAGAAGGTCTGAGCCATCCGGACAAAGTTCAACATGGGTGAGCGCGGGGTAGCGACAGTACAGAGGACGGCGGCGTCGGGACGTGCGGCCGATTACTTCAGGGCGGTGAGATCTCAGACTGGTCGCAGCTGTTGAGTGTGGCAGCGTGCTGTCATTTTGCTGAGGCCAGCTTCGCCGGCCGGACGGTGGCGTTAGGGGCCGGAACGCGAGCAAGCTCGCGTCAGAAAGGCGGCAGCACGCTGCCACACTCAAAAGCCGCGCCACCACACGACCGCTGTGACATCGTCTGGTATGGCGCGGTGCCACGACATCAAAAGCAATGTCGTGGCCACCACCCGCGAAGGTCTGCGCCAAACACTACGCGCCGACCGCTTTCTGGTGGCAACGGCACGAACGCTGGGGCTGATCCTGGTGACGTCCGACGCCCGGCTCCTGGTCTCAAAGGTGGTCGCAACCTTGTAGCTGAGGGTACTTTCCGGCTAGGTATCACTCGCGTTTGCTCTCGTCCTTTGGTGGGATTCGGACGAAAGCACATGAAGAGAGGCATCTAGCTTGCGCACGCTGGGGCCGCCCGGCAGCGCACTTCACCGGGGGAGGGACGAACAAGTAATGAGAAAGGTCCGAGCAGTCTCTACGATGATATTCTCGGCAGGTTTCTTGATCGCGGCCACGTTTGGCGCGGCCGAAACGCCCCAACGCGCGGTCCCGAGCCCTCAGGGCAACGTGATCGTACCCGAGTCCAGCGTCGTGCGGATGGAGGACTATGGCTTACGGGCGCATACCAACCACCTGATTCTTACGCCGGAAGCTGCCCGGTCCATGCCACGAGCAGCCGAGGCAGAGCCTGACGCATCCGCGGCGCCGGAGACGGCACCCTATGGGAACTCACCGGCCATTTTGCGCGGCGCCTACGCGCTGCCCTCCACGGGCGGCGCCGGCATCATCGCCCTGGTCGATGCATACGACGACCCGAACGCCGAGAACGATCTGGGCGTCTTCTCAACGCAATACAACTTGCCCGCCTGCACAAGCGCTAACCACTGTTTCCAGAAAGTCTATGCAACCGGCGTCAAGCCGGCGGCTAACTGCAGTTGGGCACAAGAGGCGGACCTGGATATCGAATGGGCGCATGCTATGGCGCCCAATGCCAAAATCACGCTGGTGGAAGCAGCTTCCAATAGCAGCACCGATCTGGCTAAAGCCGTGAACGTGGCCAGTTCGCTGGTAAGTCCGAGCGGCGAAGGCTTCGGCGAGGTCAGCATGAGTTGGGGCTTCACCGAGTACTCCGGCGAATTGAGCCTTGACGGGAATTTCAACCAGCGGGGCGTGGTCTATGTCGCAGCTGCGGGCGATATTGGCGGCCATACAAGCTACCCCGCCGTCTCGCCCTATGTCGTCGCGGCAGGCGGAACGTCCCTCACCTTCAACCTGGCCGGCCAACTGATCAGCGAGAAGGCCTGGAGCAGTACCGGCGGCGGCCCCAGCACCTACGAACCGCGCCCTGCGTTCCAGAGTTCGGTGGTCAGCCACGTGGGAACAAAGCGGGGCACGCCTGATCTGGCGTTCGATGCGGACCCGAATTCCGGCGTCGCCGCTTACGACAGCACCCCTTGCGGCGGCCTGTCAGGCTGGCTCGTGTTTGGGGGAACCAGCCTGTCATCGCCCGCGGTGGCCGGCATCATCAACCTGGCCGGTCACTTCTACGCGTCGAGTGATCTCGAACTGGGTGTGATTTACAGCGGTCTGGGCAGCAGCAATTTCCGCGACATCACTGTGGGACAAGCGGGACCTTACAGCGCCGCGAAAGGCTGGGACTTCACGACCGGAGTGGGCAGCAGCACGGGAGTGGCCGGCAAATAGGTTATCTTTGGCCACGCCGGGTGACGGTCGCGGTAGGGACAGCGATTGCCCGCTGCTTCCCGCACAGATGGACGGCTGGCGCAGATCGAGGACCCGCGATCCTATTACTGCCGATAGACGCTGACTATCGCCTAGCTGCGCTATGCGCCAGCAAGCGAAAGCATCATCGACCGAATGCCCACTCGACCATCAGCGGGAACTCTTCTCGCCAGAACGCGCCACCGTGCGACCCGCCTCGCTCATTCATGACGACATCCGCACCTCGATCACGCAGCGCGTCCGCCCACCTTCGGGCGTTTTCGAGGAAGAACGGCTCCTCGGTGCCCGCCACAAGGTATGTGCGCGGAAGCGAACCCGGTATAACGGCAGGGGGCTTATAACCGCCGCCAGGCGAGGCGCAGAAGATCGAACCGTAGACCTCTGGATGCCGAAGCCCAAGAGCGAGCGCCAGTTCTCCACCTGCCGAGACGCCGAACACTGCCGTGCGGTCAGCGGGCAACGCCAAGCCAAACCGCGACTCCGTCCAGCGGCGAACATCGTCGACGAAGAACTTCTCGTGTGCCGCGAACCGTTCCGGTGAAAAACCCGGTGAGTACTCATGGAGCCGCAGCATCTCATCGGTCAGCCCATGTACACCGACGATCATGGTGGACGGTACGTCGGCCTTCTCGAGCAACCCGCCCCACTTCGAGATTCGCTGACCATCACCTGCGAAGACGATGGCTTCGGGCGGGCCCGGTGGTACGTAGACCGTGACCTGCCGTCCACCATCGTACTCGAACGTCCCAGTGACAAACGAGACTGCGCCGACGGGCTCGGCGGACGCTCCGCCGGACTCACTTTGCTCGCGGTTGACGTGATTGCGTGGTTGCTCCTTCATGGCCTCGCTCCCTTAGAGCGTCTTCTCCATCTTGACACAGGCCATAACGACACCGTCCGCCAGCCGGTGCTCGCCTCGCCCCAATTCGCGGAAGCCATGTCTGACGTAAAAGGCGACAGCCGTCAGCGAACTCTCCATTTTGAGAACCTTCATACCGAGCTCTCGCGCTTTGGCTTCGAGAGTTTCGAGGAGTGCGCCGGCCACGCCACGCCGGCCCGCTTCGGCGGCGACGTAAATCGCGCCCAGAGTTTCCGGAGGCACCAGTTCACCAAAACCCAGGACTTTGCCGGACAGGTCGACTGCCACGTAGGAAACGATTCTCTTATCGGTCTCGATCTTCGCGCGATGGGCTGCAATACGTTGTGCGTCGACCGGCCTGCTCCAGGCAGCCAAGACCGTCTCGGGGTAATCGTTCCTTGCCGTCTCATGCACCGCGCTGTAGTGAGCGCGCAAGATGCCCTCGGCGTCGTCAGGCGTGGAGGGACGTATGTCAAAGAAAGCGCTCATCGCATTATCGGTGGCACGGTCGGCGGGTGAAGTTTAGTAGGAAGCGCAGAACCTTCTCGGCCGCGGCGACGACTAAGGGCCACGCCTTCGGACCCGGCGAGTTTGCGCGCCTCATCCAGCAAGGCGGGCTGCAATCGCAGTACAAGATTACTTCGTCTCACAGATTCACCCCTCGGATCAGCGTTGCGAGGCCTCCTTCACCAGGTACATTAATACAATTGGCTAGTCGAACGGATTTCAACTTCAGTGTAGCTACCGGTGTGGGGGCGTTGACGGCGGCGACGACTCGATCAATGTAGCGGTGCACGGCGAGCCTGCGCGGATTGCCCAGGATGACGATGACGGTCCGGGTTCTGCTGGTAACGGAAACTGAAGCACCGTGTAGTGCGCAGCATCCTGATTTCGACGCAGTCGCTTGACTTCCTATACCACCGGGTACACAGGCATTGCATAAACCTCAGATTCCCCGGATCTCTGGTCGAGGTCGTCCCATGGCCGTGTATTCGATTGCGTCCGGGTCATCGCATCGCAAACCTGCCAGCGCCGCGCGGCTCCGTGCGCAGCGTGCGAATGCCGGACCGCGTACCCGCGAAGGACGGTGCCGATCGGCGCTGAATCGCCTGGGATTGAAGCGCCTCGAAGGCTTTCCTTGAGCCCGGCCCGATCAGGCGCCTCACCGGCAATACCTGCGCGTCTGGCGTGATCTCGTCGACCGCTTCGGCTTTGTCAATCCGCAGTTGTCGCGCGAGGCGCACCAGCTCAAGTTTCTTCTTTAACGCGTCGGCCAGGCGTGGTCTTGCAAGCTTGCTCTCGGTGCGTCAGGGACTGTGCAGCCAAGGGCTGGATGACATTCAGTCGCGCCTCTCCGATTTTCTAATTTGGGCTTCGGCTGAAGAACCGGAAAAGCGACTACTGGCTGCGGAAGCAGTTCGGAACCGACGGGCGCCTTGACTCCGTCGCGCTGCGTGAAGCGATCGAGGCCCGCATGAGCTCGTTTCGCAACTGGCCGCGGCTTATGAAGAGAGCGAGGATCGGGGGGGCACCCCCGGGGGTACCTCTGCTGCCGAACCGAACTGCCCATTTCGCACGAAACAAGGGAGGCTTAACTTTTGAGTTTCCCTCCCAGGCCCTGGAATTCGCTCAGAACCCGCAGGTAACACATCCTGAGGCGGTTAGGGTGGAAATGGGATAGGTTCCAGAAGTAGTTCGAACTAAAGCCAAACAAAGCCACCAGAACCCAAACTTCGGACAGAAATCCTGGTCGTGGTCTGTGACAAGTCGCTGTGGTCTGCGCTCGCCACGTCGCGATTGAACGCGTGCCTGCGACGGACACCACCGCCCTCGCGCCTGTAGGCACGACCATCGTGACCGAGTCAACGAGCCTTGAAAGTTTGAGAGCGAGGCAAGCGTTTGTACGGCGCTCACCAGTCTCGCCGGCGCTTGTCGAATCCACCTTCGCCGCGATCGCGGCCACCATGGCCGCCGTAGCCGCCACCGCCGCCGCCGCCGCGACGCGGTCCGGAAAAGCCGCCGGAGCGCTGCTGCTGCGGACGGGCTTCGTTCACCGTGAGTGGCCTGCCGTCCATCTTCTTGCCATCCAGGCCGCGAATCGCGGCTTGGAGGTCCTGACTTTCGGAGAGTTCAACGAATCCGAATCCCTTCGAGTCGCCCGTCATGCGGTCGCGGATAACCACGGCGGAAGCGACCTGGTATCCCGATTCGGTTACGAAGTCCGACAGAGTTGCATCGGTGGCGCTGCGGGGGAGATTTCCGACAAACAGCCTTGCCATACGTCCTCCTAGGCGCGGCTCTCGGACTGATGGTCCACGCCGGGAGACGATAACGCCCCAGGGTTCGTTGGACGCTGAGCGGCAGCCGCAGACATTATACTGCGCTTCAGGTTTGGAATCTTGTTAATTCCTGGACGGGCCAATCCGCCGGCGCCCGGCGCGCTACTTGAAGCGGAAACCCTCTTCCCAGATCGATTTGCCGGCCTCCTCGTACCATGTCTTCGCCCAGGTTCTATTCCGCCACCAACCTCGGGCGCGGAACTCGGGATCGGGGACGCCATCGATCCACAACTGAACCGGCAAGCCAGATTTACGGACGATCCGCCGCCAGAGGAAACCCGCGCGGCGGCTGTGATAATCAGAGGTGACAATGACGACCGTGCGCCAGCCATGCTGCCGGATGCACGGCAGGAGCGCTTCCGCCTCGTCGCGGGTTGAATCCACATTCGGGCCCGTTTCGCAGAATACGAATCGGCCCGCGATATCCGCGCCGTAAGTTCGCTGGAGATAATCGCGAGCCTGATCGGGAACCGAGGCGCCCCAGTAAGAACGCTCCGGGACGCTGAGCACGGCCTGAGCAGGGATATTCCGCTGGAGCAACCGGACGGCGCCGGCCACGCGCGCGATCTCGCCGGCCATTGACCCTTGCAGGATCACGGCGGCGTCTGCGTGCGCGGGCATGTTGTCACTCGAGACCAATACCTCACCGCCCCAACGCAGGAGGACGACCGCGGCCGCCGCAATGAAGAGAATCGGAATCAACAGAAGGCGAAGCCCGCTCCTGTTGCGCCCGCGAGCGGAAACGGAGACGGCATCGGTCATGATTTGAGGACCAGCTAGCAATGGACGATCTTGTCGTTGTATTGGCGCAGAGAGCGCGTCGCGTTGCGGGTATCGACCACGAGGCGGGCATGGCGCGCGATGAACTCGTAGTCGTAGCTTGAATGATCGGTCACAATCACCACGGCCGCGTACTGCCCGAGTGATTCGGGCGTCAGTTCGACCGAGGCCAGGCCCAGATCGTAACGGCGCATTTTGGGCAGGCGGGGGAAATACGGATCGTTGTAATCCACGCGCGCGCCGCGCTCGATTAGTAGTTCGATCACGCGCAGCGAGGGCGATTCGCGCAGGTCGTCGATGTCCTTCTTGTAGGCGACGCCGAGCACCAGTATTCTCGAGTCCTGCAGGCACTGGCGCCGGCGATTGAGCGCCTCACTGAGCGCCTCCACCACGTGGCCCGGCATCGACGCGTTGATCTCGCCCGCAAGCTCGATGAATCGCGTGGTGAGTTCGTATTCGCGCGCCTTCCACGAAAGATAAAAGGGATCGATGGGAATGCAGTGCCCGCCGAGGCCCGGTCCGGGATAAAAGGGCGTGAACCCGAATGGCTTGGTCTTGGCGGCTTCGATGACCTCCCAGACGTCAATCCCCATGCGCAGGCAGAGCAGTTTCAACTCGTTGATGAGCGCGATGTTCACCGCGCGATAAGTGTTTTCCAGGATCTTCGCCATTTCCGCGACTCGCGAGGAACCGACGAGAACCGTCTTCTCGAAGCCCGCGGCATAAAGGGCGCGCGCGGCCAGCGCGCTCGGAGCGTTAACGCCGCCCACGACTTTGGGTATCTGGTGAGTCGAGAATTTCTTGTTGCCGGGGTCCTCGCGCTCCGGCGAAAAGGCGAGCAGGAAATCCGTTGTGATCTCCTTGCATTGTTCAGGCGACACGATCACGGCGTCGTACGACTGAATCGGACACCGCAATCCCGAGCGTTCAAGGATCGGCAGAACGTCTCCGTCTGTAGTTCCGGGATAAGTGGTGCTCTCGAGCACGATGAGTTGTCCTGGGCGCAGATGCCTGCCGATCTCCTCGGCGGTTTGCCGCACGAAGGACAGATCGGGGTCACGATATTCCGTGATGGGGGTCGGAACGCAAATCAGACAGGCGTCGACCGTCGTCAGCTCCGAGAAATCCGTTGTCGCCGAAAAGCGCGCCGACTGTTCGCGGATGGACTCGGCAGGGATGTGGTGGATATACGTCTCGCCGCGGCCGAGGGCCGCGACTTTGGCCGGATCGGTGTCGAAGCCCAGCACGGTGAATCCGCGGCGCGCGAAGAGCAGCGCCAGCGGCAGTCCGACGTAGCCAAGGCCGATCACGCCTACGCGGGCATTGCCCGATTCCAGACGACTCAAGAAATCGGCCAGAATCGCTTGACCATTATTCTTTCCAGATTCGCTAGACATAGTTTTGTTTGGATGCTCGATCGGTTCACAGTCGCGAGCTGAGGACTCTCTCCACGTGTTCGACGGATCCCTGGCTGCCGCCGGCCGCCGCGCGTGCCGAATTCACATCAACGCGCGCAATGCGAACGCCGGCCAGCGATCGGTACGCCTCGAGCCACTGCTCGCGGACGGCCGGCCAACGGTAGCGTTCACACTCCTGGTGCGCGTTACGCGCCAGCCGTTCCGCAAGCGCGGGGTCGCCGAGCAGTCGAATGACGCTCGCGGCGAGCGCCCGCGCATCTCCCGTTTCTGAGAGCAGTCCCGTCTGTTCGTGCCGCACAAGATACCGGATGCCTTCGGGAGCGGTGGTCACCACAGGCGTTCCCGCGGCGAAGGCCTCCAGAATCGATATTGGCATGTTATCAAGCCAGGAGCCATTGATAAAGATATCGGCCCGGTCGTAAAATCGTCCGATTTCCTGGCGCGAGACCACGCCGGCAAAATCGACGCCGGCGAGCTTCAGCTCATCACAAATCTTCCTCACCTGGATCTTGGTGTCGCCATCACCCAGCAGGCACAGAGTGGCCTCCGGAAACGCGCGTTGGACCTCGGCAAAGGCGCGCACCACCACATCCACGCTGTAGTAGCGATGAAATCCGCGGGTGCAGATCAGGCGGGGCTTGAGAGGTTCGCGAATGCGGAAACGAAACTGTTCCGTATCGGCCACGTTCGGCACCGCGCGCGCTTCAAAGCCAAATTCGCGGAGTACGTCCACGAGATACTCCGACGGAACCACCAGCGCGTCCGAGCGCGCCAGCACCGGCCGGGCGCTGCGAAATCTGCGCAGGTGATCGCGAGCTTCGCCGCTGTGGTAATTGAGCAGCGTCCGGACGCCCCGCCGACGCGCCAGCCACAACGCCGGCGCAGGGGCGATGAGAAAGGACCAGTAGGACGCAGCGAAGATATGGGCGACGTCGACGTCCTTGAGACCGCGCCACAGAGCTGCGAGGTAGATCGGCTCGCGAATGACCGTTCGCAGGAACGGAATGCGCTCTGCCCAAGCCAGCACGCGAGGAAACGCGGGGTCGATCGGAATAAACCTAGCGTCGATTGCCGGATCCTTGCGCCAATGACCGAGCAACGTCGCCGCCTGCGCCGATTGCCCGCCCACGTAGCGCAGCGAAGCGGCGACAATCGCCACTCGAATCGGCATGGCGCTCGACCCCGCAGCAAGGTCTTTTCGCCCGGTAGCCGGAAGCGGGGCAACGCGAGCACTGCGCCGACGCCAACTCTTGCGGTCGAGCAGTTCCCGATAGAGATCCTGCTGCCGGTCGCGCATGCGTTCGACGGTGAAGTTCTCGAGAGCGAAGCGCCGGCCGTTTTCTCCAAGTTTGCGGCCGAGATCCGCATCTTCCAGCAGGCGCATCAGTGCTGCGGCGAGCGCCTCCTCGTCATTCGGCGTTACCAGCAAACCCCGGTCTTCCCCGATCAACTCCGGATTGCCACCGACCCGCGTCGCGACGACCGGAACGCCCGCCGCCATGGATTCCAGAATGGCGTTCGACAGGCTCTCCGAGCCTGAGGGCATCACGGTTACATCGATCGACGCGAGGACTGCCGGAATATCGCGCCGATCGCCGAGAAACCTGACTTTGCCCGTCAAACCGAGATGCGCCGCTTCGCGCTCCAGTTCGGGACGCAGAGGACCGTCGCCGACCAGGATCAACTGAAGATCAGGAAATCGTCCCTGCAAGCGCGCGACTGCGCGAAGCAGCTCGACATGATTCTTGGCGCGCAGATTCATGCGCGCGATCATCCCAAGGCGCCGCACGCCCGGACGCGGGGCGATGGCGGGCTGTGCCGGCGCAAAGCAGTCAGGCGCCAACCCGTTGCCGATCACCTCGACTTTGGCCCGCGGCAGCCCGGCGGAAACGAGCAGATCAGCTGCTGCGCGCGAATTACAAACCACTTTGTCGCACCATCGGAATACGGCCAGTTGCGCGCGACGCTGTGCTGGGGTGAGCAGATCTCCGAGCTGGCGCTGGCTGCCGATCACAACCGGCACGCGCGCCAGCCGTGCCACGGGAATCAGCAGGAGATTGGTGTAGAAATCGAACGCGTGCGCGACGGCAATCTTCTGGCTCCGCAAATGGCGCGCCAGCCGCAAGCGGGTCCTGAGCGATTGAGACCCGTACAGGCTTCCGCCGAGCGGAAACTCCGTGATGCCGCCGAGACTGGCCGCAAATCCGCCCTCTTTCCGGATGCAGCCCAGGTGCAATGCGAATCGAGAACGATCAAGCGCCTGCGCCAAAGCGGCGAATTGGCGTTCGCTGCCGCCCGTGCGGAGGCTGTCCATCATGAGGAAGACGCCCGGCACACGTCCACTCGGTCCCTGAGCCGGAACTTCGCCGTTCGGGTGTTTTTCCGTCAGCGTGTCCAGACTGCCCTCCTGCCGGACACGAAGTAAATAAACGCCAGCATCGCGGCCGCGTTCAGCACCAGGAAAGCCAAGCACGCACTTCCAAGTCGCGAGAGGATGCCGAAACGCAGATGGAAAGCGCTCAGGATCGCGCCGATGCAAAACAGGACTTCGCCCGCGAGAACCAGCCGATAGAAGGGCGCTGTCAGGAAGATCGAAGAAATGAGAATGCCCAGCAGTGCGAACGGAACCAGCAGTCGAAGCAGCTTGTGGCAGACGAAACGGAAACGTATTCCGTTCCGTGTCGTCAGCAGCCAGGGCGCGAGCTTCAACAGCTCATAGTTGCCGGACAAGGTGCGCACCTTGCGCCGGAACTCATGCCGGTCGTCCGCCAGGCGATCAAAGGATCGTGCGCGGCCATCGAACAGCACGCGTTGACCCTGCCTCGCAGCCTGCAGCGGAATCAGGACGTCATCGAGAATCGTGCCCGGCGGCAGTATGGGCACGACTTTTTTCCGCGCGGCATAGAGAGCTCCAGTCACTCCAACCACCGAACCGGAATCGCTTTCCCAGCGGCGAATCATCTTCTCGATTCCCCAATAGAGGCCGAGCCCGCCCGACGTTGCGCCGTGATCGGCATTCTCCAGCATCAACTCTCCGCTGACGCACCCAACCTCAGGATCGGCGAAGCTTTCCGCAAGGACGCCCAGCGCATCGGGCGCAATCCGCTGGCGGACGTCCGTGAAAACCAGGATTTCACCCTCGGCCGCCTGAACCGCGTGGTTCAGCGTCGAGGCCTTGCCCTGATTCACACGCAGGAGGATTGCCTTGCGCCGCGGGCGCGACCACGATTGAAGAATCTCGTTCGTCTCGTCCGTGGAGCCGTCCGAGGCCACCACGATCTCCACAAATTCAGGCTGGTAATCGAGCGCCGCCAGATTGGCGAGTTTCGACGGCAGCGCGGCCGCCTCGTTATGGACCGCCATAACGATCGAGATCCGGGGCGAAATCGAAGCCCGATGCACAGGCCGCTTATGCCAACGGGCGCGGAACCAGAGGGAGGCGGGATATCCGAGATAAGCGAAGAAGATGAAGGCAGCCGATACCCAGAAGAGCCACTTCATTTCGCCCCCCGCCCCAACAGCACGATCTTCATCGTCGAGAAAACGATCAGGAGGTCCAGGGAAAGCGACATGTTCTTGATGTAGAAGAGGTCGTACTCAAGCTTGACGCGGGTTTCTTCGATCGTCGAGCCGTAAGGGTAGGAAACCTGCGCCCAGCCGGTGAGTCCGGGCGGAATAGAGTGACGCAGACCGTAAAACGGAATCTGGTCTGACAGCATGTTGACGAAGTGAGGACGCTCGGGGCGCGGTCCCACAATGTTCATCTCGCCGCGAAGCACGTTGATAAGCTGCGGAAGCTCATCGAGACGCAACTTGCGGATGACGCGGCCCACGCGCGTGACGCGCGGGTCTTTCTCCTGCGCCCAAACCGGACCCGTCTCGGATTCCGCTCCCACGCGCATGGAGCGAAACTTGAGAATCTCAAACGTCTTGCCGCCCATCCCGACGCGAACCTGGCGGAACAGTGCCCCGCCGCGGGATTCAGCGACAATCGCCAGCGCCACCAGCAGCATGATCGGACTGCATACAACCAGCGCCACCGTTGAGATGGCCAGGCTGCAGAGCCGTTTCTTGAGCAAGCCGGTCGAAGAAACGTGGAACCCGTCGGAGAACAGCATGCTGCCCGCGCGCAGCACGTCCAACGGCAGGTGGCCGGAGATGGTCTCGTAGAAACGCGCGCCGTCCTCGACCAGAACCCCTTCCGTCTTGAGCCGCAGAAGTTCCTGCACCGGAAGAGACCCGCGACGATCGTTCATGGTGACGATCACGTGATCGACGGGCCGGTCTCGCAGGATCTCGGCGAATGCCTTGGCATCGCCCAGAAACGCCAGGCCCTGAGGCAGCGGAGCATCGCCCGGAGGTACGCCGATGTAGCCATCCAGGCGAATCCCGAGCTCAGGCCGATTGGGGATCTCCTCGGCCAGCCGGTACATCAAGGGTCCCTGGCCCAGCAGCACGGCCCGCTGCGCAAGACGCGGCGACCGGCTCAGCGAGTAAAAGGTGGCGCGGGAGGCGAACAAGCCCATCGCGGAGAGTACGATGCCGGGTAGAATCACCATCTCGCCCAGGCGCATCGTGGGCGCAATCGCGTATACGGCGGCCAGGATGATGCACGCAGCGCCCACACAAGCGAAGATTCGCGCGCGCGTCTCCCGGGGATTCGCCAGCACGTGGACGCTGTATAAATCCACGTAGTAAACGCATGCCATGAAAATGGCCGCCGCGACGAAAATCCGCAGGAAGCCGGCCTCATAGTCCAGAACTAACGGGGTATCGCTGCCGAACTCTACCGTCATCGGGACAAGCAGAGCCAACAGAATCAAAACGGCTTCAGTCGCCACCAGGGCGAGCGTGCGCTTCGGGTAATAGACGCTAAACAGTCGAACCATGCGTGGAAGCGCGGACCCCCTTCCGTGCGGCCGTAGGAGCGGGTGTGGCGCCCGGCCAACCCTCTATTATAACAGGAGCATTCTCAACTTCTCGCTGATCGCCTATAACATCGGCGTTCATAGAAGAACCTTCAACTGATGGGAACTGGATCGGGAAACAGGCGGGCCATCAACTGTTCAGGGCTACTTTCTTAAGGACGTCCTCGAATTTTCCCGCGACCCGCGGCCAGTCGAATTGCGCCGCCTGACGCGCGGCCGCCTGCTCGTACTTGAGCCGCTGATCGCTATCGCGCAAGAGCATGACGACCGCGCCGGCAAACGTGGCCTCGTCGTCCGCCAGCAGGATATCCCTCCCGTGGTGGACGTCGAGACCTTCGGCCCCAACCGTGGTCGAAACCACCGCTTTACCCGCCGCCATGGCCTCGTAGATTTTCAACCGCGTTCCACCCCCGACGCGCAACGGCACAACCACTACCGCCGCCTGCCCGAGATGCTCCTGAACTGACGGGACACGGCCAGTGACCTCAACCGAATCTGAAGCCAGGGCTCGCACGCGCCACACGGGATTGCGGCCGACGATGCGAAAGCGCGCGTCACGAACGTCTGCCCTCACCCGCGGCCAGATGTCGCGGCAAAAGTACTCGACTGCCCCCACGTTCGGCTCCCAATCCATGGCACCCACAAACATCACCAGAGGCTGCTGCTCGCCCGTTCGCGGCCCAGGACGATACTGCGCCAGGTCCACTCCGGTCGGCACCACCGTGATGCGCGATGCGTCCACCCAGGCAGACATCAGGCGTTTGTCGTTGACGGAAACAGCAATCACGTGCTGAAAATGCTGTACCGTGCGCCGCTCGTAGCGCAACATTTTAGAGAACTCAACGCCATAAATCAGATTCTTGAATTTATCGGGCTCTGTCAGCACATGGCGGCGCCAGATCTCCGTCTCGACGTTGTGCTGGAAGAGCACGGACGGGATCGCAGGCGTACCAGATTGCGATCCGCCGGGAACGAGCGGGAAGTTGATGGCGGACTGGAGGAAATCGCAAATCGCGACGTCGAAGCTGCGGTCTCGAAACCAGCCGGCGATCTTCTCGCTGACCGCCGCCGATGCGAATCGGCTGACTGCATACGGAGCCGCGCGTGGCAAGTACAGCACGTAATCGAGCGCGCGGGCAGCGCCGGAGGGCTCCCACTTGCCCGTGGGCGTGGCGACCGCTCCGGGAAAGCATCGGGTAAGTTCGACGTGATAAGCGGGATCAGGATCCCCGCCGTAATACGAAAGAAGGGTCAGATCGTGATGCGCCGCCAGGTGATGCGCGATGTGAAAAGAGCGGATGCTGCCGCCGCTGTCCATCGGCAAGAGCTTATTCGCCTTGACCCAGAGTATTTTCACCGGTCCCGGTTCGTTCGTTACGCGAACGCGTTCCCCAGCCGGCGCCGCGCAAAAGGCTTAGACTACAATCGGGCCGAGGAAGCTCTATTTTGTTCAGGCGCATAGGCGCTGCGACTGGGCGGATCGACGTAAGCGTTAAGCTTTTCGGAATTCGTGATCCGCATCGCCGCTGTATCCCACTCGATGAGCTGCCCCGGAAAGCGCTGGGCGATGCAGCCGAGCAGGAAAGCCTCCGTGACCGGGCCCTGCGATTCGAAATTGGCGAGCGGAGCCGGCCCGCCTTTGCAGGCAGCCACCCATTGATCAATCGCCGGATCGGAACGCTGTCCCCCGCGAGGCTGGCGCGGCGGCGTCTGATATTTCGGTGACTCCGGATAGACCCGCGGATCGTTGCCGTTGAACCCCCCAAGCAGAATGCCTTTGTCGCCGACGTACATGACGCCTTCGTTGTCCTCGCCGCCCTCGAACAGCCTCTGATCCCGCTCCTTCAAGCCGGCCGGACGCGGCGGACGCAATCCACCGTCGTACCAGGACAAGCGAAGAGGGGATCGCGAGCCATTCGCCGGAAAATTCAAATGGACCATGGACGCCTTAGGAAACGTCTCGTCCCAGGATTCGCTGGAACTCGCCTCCACGGATGTGGGCGGAGTCAGATTCAGGATCTTGAACAGTCCTGCGAAACTGTAGCAGCCCATGTCTCCGAAAGAACCGTCGCCGAAGTCGTACCAGCCGCGCCACACAAAGGGCAAATAGACCTTGCTGAAAGGCCGCTCGGGCGCGGGCCCCAGCCATAGATCCCAATCGAGCCCTTCGGGAACTGTCTCCTCTTCTTGCGGGCGGCCGATTCCCTGCGCCCAGAACGGCCGGCTCGACCAGTTGTGGACCTCGCGCACCTGACCGATGGCGCCGTCCGCCAGCCATTCGGATATCAGCCGCGTGGAATCTGTGGACGGATTGTTGACCGGCAGCGAACCGACCACGTTCATGTCACGCGACATCTGCGCCACGCGCCGGGCGTCGCCAATGTTGTGTGTCATGGGTTTCTGACACAGAACGTGCTTGTGCTTGCGCATCGCCGCCATGGAGATCGCCGCGTGCCAGTGATCGGGCGTGGCGACATAGACCGCGTCGAGATCGCTCTCCTTGTCGAGCAGCTCGCGGAAGTCGATGTAGGCGGTGCAGCCCTTGTATGCGCCGGAGGCGGACCCGCTCCGCGAACCGTAGTACGCTTCCACCAAGCGCTTGGCGGGCTCGCGTCCGCCCATGCCCAGGCTGGTGGAGAACTCGTGGGTGAGCTGGACGCGGCCCGGCGAGGCCAGGTCTTCGCCCCAGTGTTCGTAACCAGGACCCAGCAGTCCCCGCGCCGATTTCAGGAGATCGTTGTCGCCGTACTCGGCGTAATCCCTCGATTCTTTGTTGCAGTCGCAGACCGCGACGATCTGAACGTCGGGGTGCGCGAGCAATTCCATGGTCACGGCCTGACCCTGCCGCCCCATGCCGATTGACGCCACATTCACGCGATCACTCGGCGGCACGTGACCCGGTCCTCCTAGCACGCGACGCGGTACGATCATGAACGATGCGGCTGAAGCCGCCGCTCCCCCCACGAACTCGCGGCGCGTCAGCAAACCCGTCTTCTTTTCCATGTGACCCCTCCCTGTGGCAGCTTTCTGGCAGACTGAATTCTTCGTAAGCCCGATAGTACTCCCATTTTGTTATTGCTGCGTTGTGGAAGTTGTGGCTGGGCCTTTCAAGTCAACGGTTTCTGATCGACGTCAAGTGTCTGACAAAAGGGCCATTTGCAGGGGACACCGGGAAGAACCTGTCCTTTCCTGCAAGCGCCTCTTGCCATCCGGCGATCGGCCGCGATCGGAGCCTAGACATGTCGTTGCGCCGCTTGGCCCCCGTCGGTCAGGAAGAGATCCAACGGGAAAGCGCGAGCGAAATACAACTCTGGTAATTATAATGTCAACGTACGACGGTCAAGCGGAGGGCAATATACCTAGCCCAAACCGCTGATTTCCGGCAACCCTTCTGATCCTCGCCAACCAATCCGTATGGAGCCGCCGTCCGAGACAGTTCAGTTACGGCGGCGTTGTGATGAGCGTCACATATTAGTTACAGGCCGCTGTCTCCAGAAACCCGCCAGGCGCGATCAAGCGGGGCCTAATTCCCAGCAGGAAGGGAGGTTACTATCGTGCCCTCATTTGTTGGCATGAACCGTGCAACCGATCGCCTGTCTGTTGGACAACGTAACCAGGAGCAGTCTGCTGCGACAGGGGACCAACATGCTAGCCAACATCAACGTGAGCAGAATCTCGAGCACAGTCATAGCGGTCATAGTAGGCCTTTCGCTCGGGGCCGCCGCGGCCGGGAATGTGGTAGGCGACGTCGTCGCGTCGCAGCACGCCTCGGTGAATGGAATCACTGTGCCGGGCGAGTGGACCGTCGCCAGCGGAGACGCCCTCACCACGGCTGCGGGAGGCAACGCCCTCGTGCATCTTTCCACCAGCGCTCAGGCACGTCTGTCCGAGAACACGTCTGTGGTCTTCCAGCGCAACTTGGACCAGGTCAGCGCCCGCCTGTCCTCCGGAACATTGGATATCAAGGAGGGCGGCAAGGATAACCTCGTTATCAAGACGGACGAGCTTACCGTGGAGGCTGCGAGGCCGGGCAAATCCGAGTACGTGGTGGCGATGTTGGGCGACAGGACAGTCGTGTCCGCCCGTAGCGGCGACGTGACGATTACAGAAGCCGGGACTGGCCAGCGGCATCTCATTTCTCAGGGACATTACGGGACGATTTCACAGGCGCCCGGATCGAGCCCCGGATCCGCAGCACCCGGCGCCTCGTCTCAGTCGGGTATTCTCCACAACAAGCCTTTGATGATCGCGATTGTCGTAGGGGCCGGCGTAGGCATTGGATTCGCCGTCGGGGAAGGCGTTCTAGGGAGCAGTCCGGCGAGTCCGAGCCAGCCGTAGACTTTAGGCGCCGGGACGAGCCCAGGAAGCTTCCCGGGCCGATCTGAATCCCGGCGGTAGAGGATCGCCGCGCGCTGCACGCTGACGGCGACGCGAGTTTCTTCCGGAGAGCAACCGGGTCTTCCCGGGTGTAGCCAAAGCATCGCGGCTCTCAAGCAACGCGGTGCCAATCGTCAACAGGGCAGAGCAATCGCGGGCGAACGGGAGAAAGCCTCCTGTAAGTCAGATGGCGGAGCTTTGCGCCTGGAGCGGTTTGAGACTTCGTGGACGAAGGGGCCAGCCACCATGACGCCGCAGGTCGATTCAGGGCAATTCAACAGCGGGTCCCAGCCTTGGTTCGCAATCTACACCCGCCATCAGCACGAAAAAACGGTAGCGAGCGCGCTCTCCAGCAAGGGATTCAACACCTACCTGCCGCTCTACCAGTCGCGCAGTCAATGGAAAGATCGGGTGAAGCGGCTGCTTCTGCCTCTTTTCCCCTGCTACGTGTTTCTGCAGGGCGGGCTTGATCGCCCCCTCGACATTCTCAGCACGCCCGGCGTCTGCAATATCGTCGCGCAGGCCGGACGCCCGGCAGCCATACCCGAAGAAGAGGTCGAAGCCGTGCGGCGAATCACCGCCAGCGATTCTCCGGTCGAGCGGCACGCCTTCATGAAATCCGGGGACAGGGTTCGGATCAAGAGCGGGGCCCTGCAAGGAGTCGAGGGATTTCTCGTCCGCCAAAAGAACTCGCTCCGGCTGGTCTTGTCCGTCTCGATCCTGGGAAGCAGCGCGTCGGTTGAAGTCGATCATCGTGACGTGGAGCTGGCGGGGTGAGTCGCGGATCACTGCAATCAGCGAGGGCAAGTCATCCGAAGATCTTTTCAGCAAACAGAATTGCCCGGTGAGCAGGAATTATGTACTCGTTAGCGTTGGCTGCGTTTTGCTCGGTTCTCTTTTCCCTTCTTCTGACGCCCTTCTGCCGGGACGCTTTCCGCCGTCTGCGCGTGCTCGATCATCCTGGTGATCCGCGCAAGATCCACCGCTCGCCCACGCCCCGGGCAGGCGGCGTCCCGGTGATGTTGTCTTATGTTCTTTCTTTCGCCGTCGTGCTGGCTGTGCGATTGAATGCGGGCTCTCTCATCCGCCATCAGTTTCCATTGATCATTCAGGTTCTGCCGGCGATCGGCGTGATATTCGCGACCGGGCTTCTCGACGATTTGCTGGGACTCAAGCCGTGGCAGAAGTTGTCCGGGCAGGTTCTCGCCGCCGTGATGGCTTATTCGGCGGGCGTGCGCATCGGCATCTTGAACTACCACTGGATTTCTCCACGGTTGAGCCTGCCGCTCACCCTATTCTGGCTCGTTGCCTGCTCCAACGCCTTCAATCTCATCGACGGGCTCGACGGCCTGGCAGCCGGACTGGGACTGTTCGCGACCCTCGCGATCTTCGTCGCCGGCCTGCTGCAGCACAACGTTGCCCTGGCGCTCGCGACCGCTCCTCTCGCCGGCGCCCTGCTTGGATTTCTTCGCTACAACTTCAATCCCGCGACGGTATTTTTGGGCGACTCGGGAAGCCTGCTGATCGGGTTCATGCTAGGTTGCTACGGCGTGATCTGGAGCCAAAAATCCAGCACGCTGCTTGGCATGACGGCCCCGTTGATGGTCGTTGCGATTCCGCTCCTGGACGTCTGTCTCTCCGTGGCGCGCCGGTTTCTCAGGCATCAGCCTATCTTCAGTCCGGACCGCGGGCATATCCACCATCGTCTTCTCGACCGCGGCTTCACGCCCAAACGCGTCGCCCTGATGCTTTACGCGGTTTCCGGTTTCTTTGCGTGCCTGTCGCTGCTGGCCAGCCTCTTTCACAATCAGTTTTCGGGCTTTGTGATCGTCATCTTCTGCCTCGCGACGTGGGTGGGCATCCAAAAGCTGAATTACACGGAATTCGATCTCGCCCGCCGGATGTTCCTGGGCGGACGCTTCCGCCGCATCATTAACGACGAGGTGCAGCTCCGGAACTTCAGCCAGTCACTGGCGGTCGCCAGCAGCGACGAAGAGTTGTGGACGGTGGTTCGCGACTCCGCGCGCCAATTCGGATTCAGTGGCATCCGGGTGACCGCCTCCGGCCAGGATGCTGACTGGGGTGCGCGTGCCCGCAACTGCTGGACGCTTCAAATCCCGCTGCCGGGCGGTACATGCCTGGGACTGACACGCGAGTTTCAGACGCCCGACTTTGCCGCTCCCCTAACCCAATTTGTCGATCTTCTCAGCGAACACCTCCGAAGCAGGTTGCCCAAGGACGAGGTGAATGTACTGCTCCGCGTCCAGGGACAACGTCCCGCAACACAGCCCGTCGAAGGGCTCTAATCCCGAGTCGAACCAACAATGAGACAGTTGCTGCAGAACGTTCAGACAGGCGAATCCCTACTCGCCGATGTCCCTGCACCGCAACCGCGGGACGGCTTCGTTCAGGTGCGCGTCGCCGCCTCGCTGGTTTCCGCCGGTACCGAGAGAATGGTCGTCGAGTTCGGCCGCAAGAACATTCTCGACAAAGCCCGCTCGCGTCCTGACCTGGTCCGGCAGACGATTGACAAGGCGCGGCGGGACGGGATTCTCCCCACCATTGAGACGGTTCGTGGCCGGCTTGGCCGTCCCATGGCGCTCGGGTATTCATGTTCCGGCACTGTTCTCGCTCTCGGACGCGGCGTAAGTGAATTTGAAATCGGACAGCCGGTCGCTTGCGCAGGAGCGGGATATGCGGTGCACGCCGAGAGCATCATCGCACCGGTAAACCTGGTCGTCGCGATCCCGCATGCTTTGAAACTCGATTCGGACTCGATGTTCGAAGCAGCCGCATTCACAACGCTCGGCGCCATCGCCATGCAGGGGATTCGCCTTGCGAGGATTGGCCTGGGCGATGTGGCCGCGGTGATCGGCCTGGGTCTGCTGGGGCAACTCACTGTTCAGATTCTCAAGGCCGCGGGATGCAAAGTGATCGGAATGGACCTGCAACCCTACCGCTCCAAGCTGGCAGCCAGACTCGGCGCAGACGCGACAGCTGTAACTGCGGCCGAGATGACCGGCCGCACCCTGGATGCCTCAAGCGGAGCCGGCGCCGACGCGGTGTTGATCACCGCCGATACGCACAGCGATCAGCCCGTGTCCCTGGCGGGCGATATTGCGCGCGATCGCGGCGTGGTGGTGGCCGTGGGATCGGTCGGCATGAACCTGCCGCGTCGCGTCTACTATGAGAAGGAACTGACCTTTCTGATTTCGCGATCTTACGGACCGGGCCGCTACGATCCCAATTATGAAGAAAAGGGACAGGACTATCCGATTGGATACGTCCGGTGGACCGAGAAGCGGAACCTGCAGGCTTTCGCCGGCCTGATCGCCGACGGCAGGGTGGACGTCAAGCCGCTCATCACCCACCGATTCCCCATTGAGGGCGCGACCCGTGCCTACGATCTGATCTCAGGCAAAACCTCGGATCCATTTCTTGGAATCGTCCTGAAGTATCCGCCGGATAGCGACCTTTCGCCGCGGATCGATCTCGCGGCGGCTTCCCGCCAGCTCCCCAAAGCGGCTACGAACATGCGCGCGCCCGGGGCAGTGAAGATCGGAGTGCTCGGCGCCGGCAACTTCGCTCATGGGGTGCTCTTGCCTGCGTTGAAGCGGGCGGAGGGAACCGAATTCATTGGCGTCGCCGCCGCAGGAGGCCCGGGCGCTCATTACACGGCCAGCAAATTCGAATTCAAGTACTGCACGACTCGCGAGAGTGAGCTGTGCGAAGATCCTGATATCGATGCGCTGGTGATCGCCACGCGTCACGATCTACACTCTCGCCAGGTGGCAGCCGCGCTGGCAGCGGGCAAGCATGTTTTCGTCGAGAAACCCCTGGCCCTCGATCAAGCCGGCCTGAAGCAGGTCGTCGAGGTTTACGAGGCCGACCCCAGCCGGGTCCTGATGGTTGGATTCAATCGGCGCTTCGCTCCCATGGCGCTCGAACTCAAATCGTTCTTCGAGAAAGTCAGTGAACCGCTGGTGGTCCAGTACCGGATCAATGCCGGCTTTGTTCCTCCAACGCACTGGACCCAGGACGCGGCGCAGGGTGGCCGGATTCTGGGAGAGGCCTGCCACTTCATCGACTGGGCTACGTGGCTGGTTGGGCTGCCGGCCGTCTCCGTCACGAGCAATTCCCTGCCCGACAGCGGGCGCTACTGTCGCGATAACGTGGTGATTACGCTGCGCTACTCGAGCGGCAGCACCGCCGTAATCACCTATCTCGCCAACGGCGATCGGGGACTCGGCAAGGAGCGCATCGAGGTGCACGGCGGCGGGCGAAGTGGGCTAATCGACGATTTCCGCCGTCTCGAGCTCGTGAAGGACGGGCGTCGGCGCGTCCGCCGGAGCTGGCTGCGCCAGGACAAGGGCCACCGGGTGGAATGCGAGCGGTTCGTGGCCGCCGTGCGTTCGGGCGGACCTGCGCCGATTCCCGCTGCGCAGTTGTGGGCAACAACGCGAGCAACGCTGGCCGCAGTCAAGAGCCTCGAGCTCGGCCAGACGATTTCTCTGGCGGCGCCGGATGCAAGCCGGCCGGCCGCGGCAGTTCACACTCTTCGCCTGCTTTAGCACTTCTCTTTTCATAGGGTGGAAGAGTGTCCGGGCGGTTCGGCGAGCGCCTGCTTTGCGGCTCTCACAGTCCCATGGACGCAGACAGTTCCTCTTATTTCGACACCATTTCAGGGCAATGGAGCGATAAATACGCTGCCGGAGGAAGTATGCGGCATCGCATCGATCGTTGCGTTACGCCCTTGCGCGATCGCCTCCGGCCGGGCTCCAGAGTCCTCGATTTCGGCTGCGGCACGGGACAGATCACGCTTGCGCTCCATCAGGCAGGATTCGACGTTTGCGGTTTCGACACGTCACTCGGAATGGTCGGTGTCGCCCGGAAACTTTGCGGGGAATCAAAGATCCAAATCGTGACCGGCGAAGCGAAAGCCGTCTCGGCCATTCCGTTTCCGGATGGCTCCTTCGGCGGCATCGTGGCCTCGAGCGTCCTCGAATACGCTCGCGATCCGCTGGCCCAGCTGGCCGAGCTCGCGAGGGTCCTTGAGCTTGACGGAGTGCTGGTCATGACCGTGCCCAACCCATTGAACGGGCGCCGGAAACTGGAGCGCCCGTTGCGTTCCGCCGCCGGTTCGTTTCTCGGCGCTTCGATTCTCCCGTTGCTGAACCGCAAGGGCAAGGCTTACTGGGAATATCTGACTTTCTCCCTCAATCATTTTCCGTTGCGAACCTGGCTCGACATGCTCGAGCAAACCGGCATGCGCTTGGACCAGGCCTCTGACGACGGACTTCCCCTGACATTGATCGTTGCTTTGAAAAAGCTTTAGCTCATGCGCCGGGCACGGCCATCCCGGCCGTCCGTAACACCACGGGCGGGACGCCCGTGCTACAGAAGCCCGTGCCACGTACCTGCAGGAGGGTTTATGCCAGAAGAGCAATCCATCATGCCTTTCAACAAATCGGCGCTCGAGCGCCCCGACGCGCGCGCCACGACCTTCCGCGCCTCGGAGATGACCGCGGATTCATTTGCTTATCTCCGAGCGTATTGGCAAATTCTCCGCAAGCGCCGCGGCACGGTGTTGGCGGTCGCCCTGCTCGCCACTATCCTGGTGGCCATCTATTCGTTCAAAGTGCGGCCCGTGTATCGCGCCACCGCGCGAGTGGAGGTCGAAGCCGAAACGCCGTCGTTGCAAAGCCTCACCGAAATGGACCGCGCTTTCTCCGAGGCGAACACGGCTTTCTTGCAGACGCAGGTGGACATTCTCAAGAGCGACGCCCTCGCGCTCACCACGATTCAAGCCCTGCGGCTCGATCAGGTTCCAGACTTCACGCACGATAAAACCACTCGTGACGGCGGCGTCACGAACGGGTACTCGAGCGATAGCGACGGCCGTCTCTTAAAGACGTTCCATACTGATTTGAACGTCGAGCTGATGCGCGACAGCCGCGTGATCGAGGTGAGCTTTGAGAGCACCGATCGCGTGCTCGCGGCGACAGTCGCCAACTCGCTGGTCAAGGGCTACGTGGAATCGAATTTCCGCAAGAAATACGACGCCACGCGGCAGGCGTCCGCGTGGATGGAGCAGCAACTTGACGAGCTGAAGGCCAAGGTGGAGAAGTCGCAGCAGGCTCTGGTCGATTATGAGCGCCAGAACAACATCACCGCCATCGACGACAAAGAAAACGTGGTCCAGGAGCGCCTCGGCGAGCTCACCAAGGACCAGACAGACGCGCAGAGCGCCCGCACCCACGCCGAGTCGATCTATGACGTGTTGAAGTCCGAGCCGTCGCGCGCCGCCCAGGTGGCCGACGACGCGCTGCTGGAGAAGCTGGAGGAGAATCGCTCCACGGTCAGCTCCCAGCTTGCCGAACTGTCCACGCAGTTCGGCGCCAACTATCCGAGCGTGGTCAAAACCCGCAATCAGCTCCAGGACATTGATTCCGCCATCAACGCTGAGCGCGCGCGCGTTGTAGCCCGCGCGCAGAACGACTACAATGCGGCGCTGCGCCGCGAAAGCCTGCTCACGCAGGCCGTCAGCGACCAGAAGGTGCAGGTGGCGCAACTGAACCAGTTGCTGATCCAGCACAATATCCTCAAGCGCGAAGCCGACAGCAATCAGCAGCTCTACGACGACCTGCTCAAGCGCCTCAAGGACGCCACTGTTTCGGCCGGATTACAGGCCACGAATCTGCATGTGGTCGATGAGGCGCTCGTCCCTGCGATGCCGGTGCGTCCGGAGAAGCTCAAGAACATCCTGATCGGACTCTGCGTCGGATTAGGCCTCGGGATCACCATGGCGTTCGTCCGCGAAGGCCTCGACAACTCTGTGAAGAACACAGACGATTTGGAGCAGGCGGCGGGCGTTCCTGCCCTTTCCGTGATCCCGCTCGGCGGCAGGGCGGCGCGTGGACGCTACTACACCATGCTGACCGGACGCTACGGCTCCAGGCCCGCCTACGGCGCCAAGACCCTAAGCAAGGGCGACGCGGACGGCAACGGCAAAGTTCTGGCCAAGGCGAGCCACGTCGAGTTGGCAATTCTTAACGCCCCGCTCTCCGAGGTCGCGGAGTCTTTCCGCGTGCTGCGCACCTCGATTCTGCTGTCCACTGCGCCGCGTCCTCCCAAGACGATTCTGGTCGCCAGCGCACACCCCAGCGAAGGCAAGACCTGCACCGCCCTCAACCTGACCATGGCCCTGGCCCAGCGCGGCGGGCGCGTGGTCATCGTCGACGCAGACCTGCGCAAGCCGGGCGTCACCCGCTCGTTGAATCTCATGGGACGCTATGGCCTGAGCGAGATCCTCACCGGCGCGTTCCCCCTCGATGAGGTCCTGCAGCAACATCCCGATCTGCCCAATCTCTGGGTGCTCAGCTCGGGCGCGCTGCCGCCAAATCCTTCGGAATTGCTCTCCTCGCGCACCATGGAGGAGTTGCTGAAAACGCTCTCCAACCAGTTTGAGCACGTCGTCATCGATTCGCCGCCCGTGCTCATGGTGACGGATGCCACGCTGCTCTCGTCCATGGTCGATGGCGTGGTAATGGTTTGCGAGAGCGGAGTGACCAGCCGCGCGGCCGTCATGCGCGTCCGTCGAATGCTGGACCAGGCTGGCGCGCGCATCCTCGGTGCCGTGCTCAACAAGCTCGACTTCGTCAACGAGGAGTACTACGAATCGCGGTACCGGAATTACAGCTACTACTACCGTGGACCGGCGTATCGTGACGAGCCTCCGGAGCCCAGGACGACTTCGGTCCACTAAACACCGCAAGCCGGCTTCCTGGTCGTCTATACAGCTAGGCTTAACCGGATAAGCAATTGATCCTTTCCGCCAGGAGGGCACGATAGTGAACGGCCGAAATACTGCAACGGCACCAGACAGACACAGGCAACGACAAACTGACGAAGTCTGGCCAAAGCCATGATTAAAGCGGTGGCACTGTCCGATGGAGACCATGAGGAAAACGAAGACAAGCAGAAAGCCGTTTCACCCTTCACAATCAATGGCCTAGCCTGTGAAGCAAGGAACGATCTCCACGATCCATGGCGTCTTGCAACGGGTGGCCGGCAATTCCTGCGGACTGGCGGGCGGCTGGTGGATTGACCCGTTTTGCGGAACTACACCTGCTCATAGAGTGAAGAAACGACGCTGGGACGGTCTTTGCGGCTGCCCACAACTTTCGAACGTGGACCTTAAGCTGCCCCGCTGACGGCATCCACCGATCGGGCGGCCACGAGGGCCGTCCCCGCGCCGCACGCCTGGAGCAACGCTCGCGCGCTGGTTTGCGAATTCAGGAAGATTATCCAAGCTGCGAGAGTCCATCCGAAAAGAGATGCGCGGTCACAACGAGTCAAGCTAGGGGTGGCGGAGATCTTCCGGCCCGGCGCGTAGGGGGCGCGCCCGGCGGTTGTGCTCAGCCACCCCGTCCAAATGCTCTGCTCCTCCGAAATTTCGCCGCGTTCACGGCGGCGCTACCGCTGAACAATCCAGGACGGTTTCGCCGGCGAGGACGCTGGCGCTACAGACGAACAATCCGGAACAGATCTCGCCGGTGATGACACCGGCGCTACAGACGAACAATCCGGAATGGATCTCGCCGGTGATGACACCGGCGCTAGAGACGAACAATCCAGGGGCAACGTTGAGTATTGCAAGTGCAGAAACGATAGGCTCGGGTACGGCGGCGCGTACTTCGATACCGTTTGCGCGACTTGCCCGGCACCTGGCACTCACCGTCGGAGCTCAGGCTGCGATTCTCGGGCTTGGCACCGTTTCCGGTGTTCTTTCCGCTCGCCTCCTGGGCCCCGCAGGACGCGGCGAACTGGCAGCCCTGATCATCTGGCCCACAACTCTGGTCTTTCTTTGTGCAGTGGGTGTAAACCAGGCGATCGTCTTTCACACCGGGCAACGGCGTCATGGCTATGCGGAAATTTTCACTTCGTCAACCCTGATCGGCATTGGGCAATCGATTCTTGTACTGGCGGTCGGCGCCGTAGTTCTGCCACTCGCTCTGAAGCACTATTCCTCGCATGTGCGCCTGCTGAGTTTCGCGTTTCTGGCCTCTGCGCCGGTCATTATGCTGGGTGGCCAGCCGGCCAATTTGCTGCAGGGCAAACTGGAAATGTTCTGGTTCAACCTGGTCCGTACCATCGCTCCGGGATTTTACGCGCTGGGAATCGTCCTGCTGCTGGCGCTGCACAAATCGTCGCTCTCCGGCGTGGTGGCATCTCAGATTATCGGAGTCGCCCTGGCCGCGCTGGTCGGGTACGCGCTTCTGATCAACCGCGGCGGGCTGCATTTCAGCTGGCAGCCCCGGGCCTGCAAGGATCTTCTTGGCTACGGCATTCGCAGCCATCTTTCGAGCGTGAGTTACTTCTTCAATCAGCGCGTGGACCAGTTGATCCTCTCGGTGTTGGTACCGCCTCGCGACCTCGGTCTCTACGTGGTGGCGGTCACGGTGTCCACGATGGTGACCGTAGTGCCGCAAGCCGCGGGCATGGTGACCCTGGCCAACGGCTCCAACGCCGATCCGGATTCGACGCGCAAGATGATCGGGCACTCTTTTCGCGTCCTGGTCGCGTGGCTGGTGAGTGCCTGCGCGATTCTATACGTGATTTGCCCGTGGCTGATCCTGCGGGTATTCGGCGCGGATTTCGCGCCCTCAGTAGCCGCGTGCCGCGTGCTTCTGGTCGGTACGGTGGCGCTGGGCCTGAACCAGATGCTTTACGACGGCGCGCGCGCCCTGGACCATCCCGCCCTGCCGTCGTACGCGGAAGGTGTATCGATGGCGGTAACCGCGGGCGTCCTGTTATTACTGGTGCCACGGATAAGCTTCATGGGCGCCGCGATTGCTTCATCGCTGGCTTACACCTGCAGCCTCGTCCTGATGCTGTTCCTCTGCCAGCGGCGGCTGAATATCCGGTTCTGGGAACTCATCGGTTTCCGAAATTCGAACTCGCCGATCCTCGTTCTGGAGCGATAGCGTGCGTATTCTCGTCAGTGGCCCGGTCCACAAAGACGGTTTCGCGACCAACATCGCGTCCGCGATTCGGCAGATGGGTCACGAGGTGCTTTCGTTTCACCCGCTGCCGAGTCATCGCATTCATAGCCTCTACTGGTCCCGGTTCTGGACTTACGTGCCCCGCATCTTTCCTCAAATCGAGCAGCGGAGGCACGACGCACTTGTCCGGGTCGCGGACGATTTCCAGCCGGACTTGCTGTTGCTGACCCACAGCACCACGCCCCCGGAGGTTGTACGCCGCGTGCGGCGGAGCTGTCGCGCCAAAATCGCTCTCTGGTTCCCCGATCACCTGGCGAACCTTGGCCGCCAGTACATGCTCGCGAGCGATCTGGACGCCTGGTTCTTCAAGGATCCCTATATGGTGCGCGTCTTTCGGGACAAGCTGGGGATTAACGCGCATTACCTGCCCGAGGCCTGCAATCCGGTTTGGCACCGGCGCGTCGAGCTGACCGACGCGGAGCGTCGCAAGTACGGCTGCGATCTCGCGACCGCATCGGCCATGTATTACTACCGGGCCAAAATGCTAGAAATCTTCAAGGACTACGACCTGAAAATCTGGGGGACCAGTTATCCTCGTTGGCTTCAGTCGCCGTTGCGGCCGAAGTACCCCGGAATCTATGTGGCCGAGCTGGAGAAATCGAAGGCATTCAACGCGGCCAAAATCGTGCTCAACACGATGATCTACGCTGAGATCGAAGGCGTGAACTGCCGCCTCTTCGAAGCCGCGGGCTGCGGAGCTTTTCAGATCGCGGACTGGAAACCTGCCCTCGACAGCCTGTTCAAGCCGGAACGTGAAGTCGTGACGTTTGAAACTCGGGACGAGTTGAAAGAAAAAGTCGATTACTACCTCTCGCGTCCCGAGGAACGGCAGCAGATCGCGGACCGAGCCTACGCGCGTGCGCATCGAGAGCACACCTACGAAATGCGGCTGCGTGAAATGTTCCGTGTGATGGGACTTGGCGGCACGCTCAGTGACAACCAACTTTCACACAACCTGCCTGCGCAACAGCCTCGGCATAAAGCCCGGGCCGCGGGTATTCTTCTTCGCCAAACGACGGAAACGCCAAAAACCAACCAAGGAGCAGGCACGTGCGCATCATCGTAAGCGGCTCAATCCATGAAGACGGCTTTGCGAACAACATCCTCTCGGCCTTGAGGCGGGCGGGACACGATGCCTTGCCGTTCGATCTGTTTCCTTCGCATCGCATTCGAAACGTGTATTGGGCCGCCTTCTGGGATCTCTTGCCCCGGGTCATGCCGGGTATCGAGGATCGAAGACACCAGGCCCTGGTCAGGACTGTCGAGAGATTTCAGCCCGGGCTGTTGCTTCTCACATACGGAACTACACCTCCTGAAATCGTGCGGCGCCTGCGCCAGATTTCACGCGCCAAAATCGCCCTCTGGTACCCCGACGCGCTCTCAAACCTGGACCGCCAGTATCTGCTGGCGAGCGACCTGGACGCGTGGTTCTTGAAAGACCCTTACATGGTGCGAACGTTCCGGGGAAAACTCGGCCTGAATGCCCATTATCTTCCCGAGGCCTGTAACCCCGTCTGGCATCATCGGGTGAAATTGACCGATGAGGATCGTCATAAGTACGGGTGCGATCTGGCCACAGCGTCAGGTATGTATTACTACCGAGCGAAGATGCTGGAGACATTCAAGGATTATGACTTGAAAATCTGGGGCAGCAACTACCCGCGATGGCTCGATTCAGGGTTGCGGGCCAACTACCCGGACATCTACGTCGCGGGACTGGAAAAATCGAAAGCCTTCAACGCCGCCAAGATCCTGCTCAACACGATGCACTTTGCGGAAATCGAAAGCGTGAACTGCCGTCTGTTCGAGGCGGCAGGCTGCGGCGCCTTTCAGATCACCGACTGGAAGCCGACGCTCAGCGATCTGTTTGAGCCGGAGCGCGAGGTGGTGACGTTCGAGACGCAGTCCGAGCTGAAAGAGAAAGTCGACTATTACCTGAGGCACCCGGACCAACGGCAGCGAATCGCCGACCGCGCCTACGCCCGGGCGCATCGCGAGCACACTTACGAGGTCCGTTTGCGCGAGATGTTTCGTGTTCTAGGCCTTGACGCACGATCCGTGAGAACCAATGTCACTGAGCCTGTTGCCGCACTGGCGTCGGCTTAGCCCGTCCACAAATGGCCACTCAATCCATAGCGCTGCCCCGCAAACCGGCAAACAGCATCCGGCCGCTGCACATCGTGCTGATGCTGAGCGTGGTGCTCTGCCTGGGTCTGTGGTGTGTTGAGTCCGTTTTCGGCGTGTCGACGCACGCCGAAGGCATGGAATTCGGAGCCTTGCTGTGTCTGTATGGTATAGCCTCGCTCACATTCCTATTACCGCGAACGCGCACCGAGCATCTGCCGTTCTTTCAGATTCCGGTGTTTTTCACCTTAACCTCTTTCATTCGTTTTGGGATCGCTCCGGCGTTTGCTTTTATCGATCCCAAGCACTTCGACCCGAATCTTCGGGGCGACTACGGCGCGCTGGTGCGAACTCTGCTGCTGTGGATGACAGGCATGTTCGCCTACTGGCTTGCCTGCAACCTGCTCCGCGGCAATTCTAAAGCGCCTGAAAGGGTATTGACGCGTGACGGCCAGCCGCAGCGCCTGTGGGGAGTCAGCTCGCCGGCAATGATCGCCCTGCTTGCGATCCTGGGAACAGCCGCCAACGTTTATAATTTCCGCACTTTCCGCGGCATTTCGCTCGACGACTACATGGCCAGCGCCTCCTCGGTGGGCGTGGTGAATTTCCTGACCGACTTGAGCGCCTATGCGTTGGTCCTCGCCGCGATTGAATACTACGAAAACCCCAAGGGCGGTTGGCAGAGGCTTTTCCTGGCGGCGACGGTTGGAATGCAGGCTTTGTGGGGATTCTCGACCATGATGAAGGCGGAAATGATCCGGCCGCTGCTGCTGGTGGCCCTGGTCGCGTCGTTCGTCCGCTCCAAGTTCGACAAGAAATGGCTGGGCATCGCGGTGCTGGGAATGGTGGTTGTTTATCCCCTGCAGAAGCAGTTTCGCATCATCCAGGGCGGTTACAACCTGAGCAGCGCTCAGTCCTTCGAATCCGCCGCCCGGGACGCGATGCACACAACGGCCAGTACCAACTCCGGAGTAGGTGAATGGCTCGCCGACGGATTTGACACACTCATGCTGCGCCTTGACGACCTGCAGCCCATGGCCGTGGTCCTGTCATTCAGCCCTTCGCAGCAGGAATTCCTGAAAGGCGATGAGCGCTGGTGGATGATTCCCTACTACCCCTTCACTCCGCGATTCCTCTGGCGTTCCAAGCCTTCGCTGCTGGCCGGCCAGCGCGTCAGCCTGCTGCTCGGCATCGGCTATCACACATCCACGGCAATCACCTACGCCGGCGATTGTTTCGTGCGTCACGGCCTGTTCGGCATGCTCTGCGGCATGTTTGTTCTCGGTCTGATGAGCCAGTACTTCACCAACACGGTGGCGGGCCGATGTGAGAAGCGCGACCTGCTGGTTTACTGCAGTGTGTTCTGGTTCATGGCCAACAACATGGTGGAGTGCGATGCATTCGGTCTCTGGTGCCTGATCATCAAGACGGTTGTCTGCTTGAGAGTGATCTGCTGGATCCTGTACGGCCCTCCTCTCGGTCCGCGACGGCGTAAGGCGCTGGCCGCTGCTGAAGCTACTCCATGACGCTGTAGCGGCGGTGCCCTCACCGCCGAAGAATGGAACGTCTTCGCTTCAGTGCGGCGGTGAGGACACCGCCGCTACAGCGCAACCAAGTCCCATGAGAATTCTCATACTGGCGACGGATATCTTCACGCGCGGCGGCATCGCCCGTTACACGTGGACGCTGGCCTCCGCCCTGGGAGAGCTGACTGGGCCCGGGAACGTGGATGTGCTTCCATTGCTCGCCCAATTGGACAATGGCCCAAGCCGGCCAGGGGAGCATTTCCGGATTCTCCAACCGATGACGACCCGATTGAGTTCGCAAGCAAAACTCGGATACGCGCTCAGGGGTGTGCGCCTGGGGAGCGGGTATGACCTGGTGATCGCGAACCACGTCGCGCTGGCTCCCGTTGCCGCCGCCATCCACGTGCGCTACGGGACGCCGTTCTGGACCGTCTGCCACGGCACCGAGGCGTGGCCGAAGTTCTCAAAGCTGGTAAGCGCCGCGGTGAAACTCTCCGAACTCGTGCTTCCTGTGAGCCGCTTCACACGTGACAAACTGGCGGGAGTGAACGGCGTGCCGGTGGAAAAGATGCATGTGGTCTACAACGCCATTTCCGGCGAGTTCCTCGATCTGCTGCAACGCGCCGAACCCTACGAGTTTGGAGCGGGACCGGGTGAGCAGGCGATGCTCTCGATCGGAAGCCTGGAGAGCGACAAATGCTACAAAGGGTTCGATACCGTCATCAGCGCGCTGCCCGAAGTGCTGCGATGCGCCCCCAACACGCGCTACGTGATCGTAGGAAGCGGCGATGACAGGGCGCGTCTCGCGCGGATGGCGGAGGACTTGCGCGTGCACGATCGCGTGACCTTCACGGGGGAGATCACAGACCTGGAGTTGGCGGGCTGCTACAAGGCTTGCGATCTTTTTGTACTGCCCAGCCGCGTGTACGAAGTGAACGGGCTGTGGAGCGGCGAAGGATTTGGACGTGTCTACGTGGAAGCGTCGCTGGCGGGCAAGCCCGTGGTCGGGAGCAGGCATGGCGGCGCCGCTGAAGCCGTCGTCGACGGGCAGACGGGTTACCTCGTTGACGCCGCCTCGGTTCCGGATGTCGTAACCGCCCTTAGGGCGCTACTTACGGAGCCCGATCTCGGACGACGAATGGGCGAAGCCGGCCGGCACTGGGCGGGCGAGCACTTCACCGAGCGGGCGCTCCGCAACTCACTCCGGGATCTTCTGGCGAGCCACGGCTACTCCATCGCTGCGGTCAACCCTCCGGCACACGTTCAAGCTGAATACTCGATTTCTGCACGGTGACTCGAGACGAGAGGCGGCGTTCCTCATGTGTGGAATCTTCGGAATCATCGGTGAGCGCGGGCCGGAATCAGAGAAAGCACTGGTTCGCGGTGTAGCCTCGCTCGCGCATCGCGGGCCTGACGACGAGGGCGTCGCGTCGCTGCCGCTGCTGAAGGAGCCGGGCCACGCGGTAGGCCTGGGCTCGCGGAGGCTCGCGATCCTCGACCTTTCGGCCGCCGGCCACATGCCCATGAAAGATAAGGAAACGGGCAATTGCCTGGTCTACAACGGCGAAATCTACAATTTCGCTGAGATCCGTCGCGATCTGCAGGAACTCGGCCATCATTTCACCTCGGGCGGCGATACCGAGGTTCTGCTTCGCGCTTATGACGAATGGGGCGTGGCCTGCGTGCACCGCTTGCGAGGCATGTTTGCCTTCGCGCTCTGGGACGCGGGTGAGCAGAAGCTGCTCCTGGTCCGCGACCGCATGGGCATCAAGCCGCTTTACTACTATCAATCCACAGACCAGTTGGTGTTCGGTTCCGAAGTGCGCGCACTGCTCGAAAGCGGTTTGGTTCCGCGCCGGCTCGACTGCGCCGGCCTTGTTTCGTATCTCGAATTCGGCGCCGTGCAGGATCCACTGACCGCCATCGAAGGCGTGCGTTCGGTGATGCCTGGCGAGATGCTGGTCTGGCGCGGTGGCAATCTGCAGAGTTATTCGTACTGGAGCCTTGCGGGCGTCGCCCGCAGAAGTCCGGCCACCGAGTCTTTCGAAGATGCGGTTCAGACCCTGAAACCGATGCTGCTGGAAGCCGTCTCGCAGCAGCTGGTCAGCGACGTTCCACTGGGATTGTTTTTGAGCGGCGGCGTGGATTCGAGCGCCGTCGCTTCGCTCGCGCGCGAGGTGACGCCGGAACCGATCGACACGTTCTCGGTGGTCTTTCGCGAGAGTGACTTCGACGAATCGAGCTATTCGGAAGAAGTCGCGCGCGCGTTCGGAACCCGGCATCATCGTATTGAACTCAGTGACAACGATCTGCTTTCGGAACTGCCGAGCGTCTTCGAGGCGATGGACCAGCCGTCCATCGACGGCGCCAATACCTACATCGTGTCGCACGGCGTCAAGCAGGCCGGCATCACCGTGGCGCTGAGCGGGCTGGGCGGCGACGAGCTCTTTGCCGGATACTCCACGTTTCGATCGCTGCCCCGGCTGCTCTCGTACCGCTCGGCTTTGGGATTGACGGCTGCCCTGGCGCGGGGCGTCGGCCGATTCGCGAATCCGCTGGAGCCGACCCGCTTCACGAAGGCGCTGGCGCTGCTGCTCGAGGACTACCCTGGCCGTCATCCCTATTTTCTCCTGCGGTCGCTGTTCCTCCCTTCGGGCGTGCGCGCGCTGCTCCGACACGGCGCGGAGGCGAACGCGCTTGCCGCCGACTTCGGAGAATCGGCCCCAGGACTCGAACTGGTGAACCAGATTTCGTTGCTCGAAGCCTCCACCTATATGCGAAGCACGCTGCTCCGCGATGCCGACGTCATGAGCATGCGGCACGCCCTCGAAGTCCGCGTGCCGCTGGTGGATCACCGGCTCTGGGAATACGTGCTGCCCTTACAGGGCCGGCTGAAGCTCGACTCCGGCCTGCCCAAGCCGCTTCTGCTGCAGGCGCTGCCGCGCCCGCTCCCGCAGCGATGCTACCAGCGGCGCAAGAAGGGCTTCTCATTGCCCTTTGAAGCCTGGATGAAGGGCGCGCTTCGCAACACCGTCGAGGGCGAACTGAGCCGGTCGCTGCCTCCGGAGCAGTGGCCGCTCGATCTCGAGGCGGTCCGGACCGTGTGGCGCGCGTTTCTGAATGGAAAGACGTCGTGGTCGCGCCCCTGGTCGCTCTTCGTGCTCAAGCAATGGATCGAGCGCAACCGCTGCACGTGCGACGAACTTGGTGAATTCGTGCCGCTGCCAGCGGCCCCCGAAACGATGGCCTATTGCGGCACCGCGTGAAATCCGCGCCGGCCAGAAGCGCCGGCGCGATGAGGATCAGCGTGCGAATTATCATTGACGCAGCTTCGGCGAAAATCGGCGGCGCTGTCAGCTACCTGAAGGGGCTGCTGCCGGCGCTTGGCGAGGCGATGCCAGGGCACCAGTGGATCGTGCTGGTGCGGCCGGAAATCGCCGACGCGCTCAACGTCGAGGATCCGAACGTCGCGCTCATCTATACGTCCGACGGCGGCGGATTCCTCAAGCGCATCTGGTGGCGACAGGTCACGCTGAGGCGACTGGTGAAAGCGCTGGGCGCCGATGCTCTTTATTCGAGCGCGAATTTTGCCATGTTCTGGTGCCCGGTCCGGCAGGTGCTATTGATCAGAAACGCCATCTATTTTGACGATCGATACGTGAAGCTATGCGTCCGGCGCCACCCCTTCGGACGCAGGATCGAGTATTGGCTGCGACGCTGGCTGATCCACGCGGGAATCCGGCATGCGGATGCCGTCATGACGCCGACCGAGTCGCTGATGGCTGAGGTTCGCCGGCTTGCGCCCCCGCGGCGGATTGCGGCACAGGTTGTGAATCCGTATGGCGTCAAACTGCGCCCGGCGCTGCCGTCTTCAGAAGCGGCAGATTCGCAAGTCGACGCAGAACCGGGCGAACCATCGCCCGGCGCCGGCGCACGCCGAGGCTGCACGGTGATCCGGCTGCTCTTCGTCTCGCTCTACGCGGACTACAAGAACCTGGGAACGCTGCTCAAGGCATTGCCGATTTTGAACGACACGGTCGAAGGCACGTTATTCTCCTTGACGACGACGGCCGATCCGAATCCAGGTAAAGCCGCAGGTCCGGCGCACGAACCGGATGAATCAAGCGCCAAGACCGACGAAGCAAAGCTCTCGCGCCATTGCGACATCAAGCCCTGGGTAGGCTATGTGGGTCCACTGTCCCGCGAAGAGACGCTGAAGCTCTACGGGCAGTCCGATATCTTCGTGTTCCCGTCATATTGCGAATCGTTCGGGCATCCCCTCGTCGAGGCCATGGCGCAGGGCCTCCCGATTGTGGCGGCCGATACGCCGGTGAACCGGGAGATGTGCCAGGACGCAGGCGTCTATTTCAATCCGCTCGATGCGGACGACATGGCTCGCGAAATCCGGCGTGTCAGCGGCGATGCCTCTCTGCGCGACCGCGCCAGCGCCGCGGGGCAGCGCCGGGCCCGCGAGGTCTTTTCCTGGTCGAGTCACGTGCGCCGCCTGGCTCTCTGCTTTGCGCCGGCAGCAACCCGAAGGATCGATGTGGAAGCGGAGAAATCGAAAGCGGTCAATTCAGCGGCGCTGCCAGTGCCCAGGCATGTATGAGGTGCGCCTTTTGCGAGCGCCGAACCGCCCGCAGTTTCGTAAGTGGGCTTCGAGTGGCTTTGGCACTTGCCGCAGTGGATTGCGGACAAAACGCCGGTCATTTCGCGCGACTCCGCTGATCCTACTCATAACAATGGCTTACTCCTAAACATCCCTCGGAATCAAGAAAAATCGGTGGTGTCGTGATTTCCACACTATCGAAAATCAAGCAGGGGCGACTCCTTAAAGAGGTGACCGATGAGAGGAATTTATCTGACAAAGCATTCGTCCGGATTGCTGGCGGTGTTTGCCGTCGCAATTTCGCTGACCGCTGCAGCCGGGCTCTGGGGCCAGGAAGTACATTCCATTCCAGCGAGCCTGGCTGCCGCCGGCAGCGATGATGCCACCCGCGGCCCTTCCATCAACTCACCCCGCCTCGACAATCCCGGGGCGCTCGGAGCAACGGCGGACTACATCATCACGCCCGACGACGAACTCGAATTGTCGGTTCTCGATGTGCCCGACCTCTCAAAGACCTACCGGGTCAGCCCGAGCGGAGACATTCTGATTTCAATCCTGCGGGAGCCGATTCATGCCGCCGGGCTGACATTGCGCCAGCTCTCGGACGAGATTGCCAAGCAGTTGCAGGCCGCGGGAATGGTCAACGATCCGCGGGTGACGGTGCAGGTGCAGCAGTCACGGCTGCATTCGATCGCCATCGTAGGTGCGGTCAAGCATCCGCAGATTTATCCGCTGTTCGGCCGGACCACCGTGCTCGACGCCCTATCGCAGGCCGAGGGCCTGGATGTGGACGCCGGCAACACGGCCGTCATCGACCGGGGAGAAATCGGCCTCAAGGAGCTGGCACCGATGCCGGGGGAGGATTTCGCAACCGAGAAGGTCGATCTGGTCAAGCTGCTGGAAGACGGCGACGCCAGCCAGAACCTGGTGCTCTATCCCGGCGACCGCCTCACCGTGCAGCGCGCCGGCATCGTCTATGTGGTGGGCGCGGTCAGCAAGGCGGGTGGCTTCGTGCTGCGCGATGATCGCCAGCAAATGACGGTGCTCAAGGCGATAGCGCTCGCTGAGAATCTCAGCTCAACCGCTCAACCTAAGAAAGCGGTGATCATTCGTAAGACGCCCGGCGCGCCAGGTGGAACAATTGACGTTCCGGTTCCTCTGGATGAAATCCTGAAGGGCCACGCCAAGGATCAGCCTCTGCTGGCCAATGACATCTTGTTCATCCCGGACAGCGCCGCGAAGCGGGCGTTGCACCGGGCGGGCGAGGCTATGGCTCAGGGCGCGGCTCTGAGCGTCTATCGCATCCCATAGCCACCCGGACGTTTCCCAATCGAGTAGTGGCTGCTGTAGCGGCGCTCTATGAGCGCCGGTCTTCCTGAGGAAACTGCCGCCAAAAGCCAGCGCCGGTCCTATAAAGAAACTGCCGCGAAAAGTCGGCGCTCATAGAAGGCCGCCACAGCAACAATCTCCAGCGAAACAGGATTGCGATGCCGATCAAGGTCATGCACGTGGTGGGCGCACGCCCGAATTTCATGAAAGCGGCGCCGGTCATACGCGAATTGTCATGCTTCCCCGGTGACTTCGAGCAGGTACTCGTTCACACGGGACAGCACTACGATCGAAAAATGTCGGACGTTTTCTTCGAGGAACTCGGCCTTCCCGAGCCTGACGTCAACCTCGAAGTGGGCTCGGGATCGCATGCCCGCCAGACCGCGGAAATCATGATCCGCTTTGAACCCGTTCTGACCGATTTCAAACCGGATTGGGTCCTGGTGCCGGGAGACGTGAATTCCACCCTGGCCTGCGCTCTGGTGGCAAGCAAGCTGGGTTTCAGAATCGCCCACGTGGAAGCGGGGCTGCGCTCTTTCGACAGAACAATGCCGGAAGAAATCAACCGGGTCCTGACCGACCAGATTTCCGACCTGCTGTTGATTCCATCATCCGATGCCGAGGTCAACCTGGTGCGCGAGGGCGTCAATCCGCGGAAGATACGCTTTGTTGGAAACG